>NZ_JBHIOI010000022.1:17190-25572 GCF_042195415.1 Bartonella sp. CE47NXGY
CGCATTCATGAAAATGTGCGCCATGATATTGCCAGAGCTGATGCACGCCAATTAGCTTTAACGGCTAATCGTGATTTGATTGTGCCTTTTGTTGAGATTAATTTTGGACGCCAAGAGCGCGCCCCCCTTGTCTATTGGCCGATTTCGGAAAATGAAGACATTAAAGCGATTAGTGATGCACTGGAAAAACTTGTGCCCTTGGGTTTGCGTGTTGGGGCGCAAGAAGTGCGCAATAAGATTGGTTTTTCGCAACCAAAAAAGGAAGAGGATGTTTTAAAGGCTCCTGATAATGCGCTTGATGATGAGAGGGGAGAAAAGGCTCATGTTTGTGCTGATTGTGGAGGTGTTTTTGATGTTTCTGTGACAAGAGAGGACAAGGGTGCAAAAGAGCAGGGTGGAAAACATCACGACGAATTGGACCGACTTTCACAAGAAGCTTTAAGCGACTGGGAAGAGGACTTAGAACCCCTTTTAGAGCCTTTTAAAAAGCTTGTGAGAGAAGCAAAAAGTTATGAGGATATCCTTAAAGGCTTAGATGAATTGCTAGGTGAGATGGATCATCACGCATTAGCAGCGCGCTTGGCAAAAGTACAAATGATTGCACGTGGGCTTGGGTATCATGGATGAGGAACTTTTTAAAACCGCCCCTAAAGAGGTCACCCGTTATTTTGAAGCCAAGGCACTTGTTCCAAGCTTTGATTGGCGTGATATAGCACCAGAAGAACATGCTTTTTCCTTTACGGTGGCAAAATCGCTAGGCTATGATATTTTGGAGGATTTTAAGCGAGCGGTTGGAGAAGCCATAAAGCATCAAGTTCCTTTTCAAGATTTTCAAAAAAATTTGATGCCGATTTTACAGGAAAAGGGTTGGTGGGGTAAAAAGACCAGCATTGACCCCAAAACTGGTGAAAAGAGCGTGGTGCAATTGGGCAGCCCACGGCGTTTAGAAACGGTCTATTGGGCCAATACCATGAGTGCGCATGCAGCAGGCGAGTGGGAGCGCACACAAAATAATAAAGAATTTTTGCCCTATCTCACCTATGCTTTGTCGAGTTCAGAACATAAGCGTTTAGAACATGAAAGTTGGGTGGGGTTTACCGCACCCGTTGATGATCCGGTTTGGGATTGGCTTTATCCACCCAATGGCTGGCGGTGTAAATGTAGTGTGCGACAGGTAAGCCGTTATGAAGCAGAAGATTTAGGCTATGAAGAGGGGGCAGAGCCACTTCATGTTGAAAAGCAGGTTTGGCACAATAAGCGAACGGGGAAAATTGAGAAGATACCAAAGGGGATTGATCCTGGTTGGCATTTGAACCCTGGGAAACATCGCGCGCAAAACTTAAGCAATTTTTTGAGTGATAAAGTCTCTGTGATGGGGGACAATGACAAACGCATTGCCATTGAAGATATTGTGGGTTCACCACTTTTGGAAGCCATGTTTGAAGGACGTATGCCTCGCGGGTTTATACCCATTGCACCGATACCACAAAAGGTGCGTGATGTTTTTGCAGCGGAAAATTCTCTTATTCGCTTATCCGCAGACAGTGTGAAACATATTTTGTTAGAGCATCAAGCGCGTGATCTTCGCTTGGATGATTTTCGGGGCGCCATTCAAACACTCATTCGCCCCCATGGTGTTATTAGACGAAAAGATGCACAGAGTGTTGTGTTTTTGGGTGAAAATGGTGGGGCATGGTGGCGCTTAGCAGTTAAATTCGTGGCAAGCAAACAAGAGTGGTGGCTTATCTCGATGCATAAAAAGAGCTTTCGCGAAATTCAACGTTTGTTAAACGCCGCTGAAAAGAAGGATGAACGGTTGTTGTAAAGAGAACACCGAAAAAGATCTGCTGGCTTTTGTGAAAAGAGAAGGCGTGGAGGGCGGTCAACTCCTCGCAGATCCGGCAAAGCCGCCCTGGCATAACTGGCTCACGCCTCGCAGGTAATCTAACAGTTTCAACGTTCAAAAGCAATCTTTAAAAAACGGCTTGAGAGAGGCTTTTTTTTATAAGGCGATAAATTGTACCTCTCACTTCACAACGGCGCTCTATCGCCTTTGAAGTGCCTTTGAAAACGATTTTATGGGATGGTTTGGCACGGGGGTTTCTCTCACAAGGAGAATAATAGGGAAAAGAGTGCTTTTTTGAGAAATGCTCTTTTGACTGACAGTGTCAGACTTATAGTGGGAGTAAGTTTCATGCATTGTATTGCCAATGACAATTGTAAAGCAATAGGCAATGTATGGAACAGGAATTTCACGAAGATCAAAAAGATGGGGATGCAGAAACATTTCATGCTGCGTTAATAGATCTTTGCCAAGACGCTACCGTTAGCCAAGCGCCTGAATGGGTAGAGCTTTTGCCCAAAGCGCCCCATGTGAAGGCACGTGATGGACGACAATGGCATTATAACCCGCAAACTATTTTAAAAGCCTTTGCAGCCAATAAAGGACCGCTTGTGATTGATTATGAGCATGGGCAACATCACCGTGCGAGAAATGGTCTAGAAGCACCTGCAAGTGGCTGGATTGAAGAATTAGCAGAGCGGGATGGTGCGATTTGGGGGCGTGTTAAATGGACCGATATGGCCGCTAAAAAGATTGTTTCCCAAGAATATCGCTATCTTTCGCCTGAGTTTCGCCATTCCAAGAAAGGTGAAATTTTAAATTTAGCCGGTGCTGGTTTGGTGAACCGTCCAGCCCTTGTCATGACGGCTTTAAGCCGTGAACAGCCTTCCCCTATAACTTTGACGGAGAAAATGATGGATTTGACAGCCATTGCCAGTGCACTATCACTGGCAGAAGATGCTAAAGCGGATGAGATTTTAGCAACGCTTAAAGCGCGCGAAAAAGAACGCGCGGAACTTTGTGCTCAATTGACAAAGGTGCAAGAAGATTTAGCGCTTTTGCAAGAAGAGCAAAAAAATAAGGCTATTGAGAGCCTTTTAGACAAGGCCATTGAAGAGGGCAAGATTTTGCCGGCTGCCCGCGAGGAATATCGTGCACTCTGTAGCTTTGAAGGGGGTGTGGAACATTTTAAAAGTTTGGTCGAGAAGTTGCCGGCGCTTGCCGCTAGGAGTCCTTTGGAGACCTCTTGTCTCAAGCAAGAACCAAAGCTTGCGCCAGAAGAGGTTGCTGTTGCGGCACGCCATTATCAGGAAGAGCAGAAGAAAAAAGGTTTCGACATCACCATTAGCCAAGCAGTTGATTATATTTGCGAACAAAAGGAGCGCCAATCATGAGTACGATGATTTTAATTAAATCTTTTCGCGCCATAGATGTGATTTCACCTTATTGCATTGTTGCAGCGCGCGGTGATGGAATGGTGGCAACGGCTTCTGGTAAGGGTGATAAATTATTAGGGACTGCTGGGTCATTGAGTGCCAAGGCTGGTGAGATGATTGATGTTGGCCAATGTGGTTGGGGCGAAGTGGTTTGTGGAGGCAATGTTTCCTTTGGTGATTTTTTGACCTCTGACCCCAAAGGACACGCCATTAAAGCGGAAGCCGCAGATCGCACCATTGGTATTGCCATGAGTGATGGTTCTGCTGGTGATGTTATTTCTTTTAAAATTAATTAATCGAGGCATAAAATGAACAGACCTTTTCCCATTGATCCAACACTCACCGCTATTGCTATTGGTTATCGCAATCCAGCAGGTTCTCTTATTGGCGATAGAGTTTTGCCACGCGTTTGTGTTTTAAGTGAGGTGTTTAAATATAGTGAATTTCCCTTAGCGGAAAATTTTACCGTGCCTGAGCTTGAGATAGGGCGGAAAGGGCGCCCGAATGTGGTGGAATTTTCTGCCTTTGAACGGGAAGCCAGTGTCAAAGATTACGGACTTGATGATCTTATCCCCAATTCAGATATTGAAGCAGCGGCACGCGCACGAGCAGAAAAGCGCTCTCGTTATAACCCCGAAAAGACAGCTGTAGAGGGACTTGCCAATTTGCTAGAATTGGGGCGTGAAGTGCGTGTTGCAACGCTTGTGCAAAGAAGTGAAAATTATGCACCAGAGCGGGTGATAACACTTAAAGGTGAGAATAAATTTAGCGATTATGAGAAATCTGATCCTTATGCTGTTTTAGATGAGGCCATGGATAAAAGTCTCGTCTATACGCCCAACACCATTGTTATGGGCAAAGTTGTTTGGTCAAAACTCAAACGTCATCCCAAAATCATCAAAGCTGTTAAAGGGGGTGGCACTGCTGATGGTTTTGTCACCAAGGCGCAATTTGCTGATCTGATGGAAATACACCCCGATCGTTTACTCATTGGTGAATCGCAAGTGAATTTGGCACGTAAAGGGCGTTCGGCACAATTGGCACGCGTGTGGGGCAATAAGATTGCACTGCTTTATATTGACCCTACCAAACAACAGGCAGATGGTTCGGTGATCAGTTGGGGTTTTAGCGCCCAGTTGGGCGAACGTTTGTCTGGAGTGATCCAAGATCCAGATATCGGCTTATCAGGCGGCAAACGGGTGCGTGTGGGGGAACGTGTGTGTGAATTGGTTGCCGCAAAAGATGCCGGTGTTTTGTTGCAAGAAGTTGTCTAAGGGAAACTTTTAAACATGGCTTATGCAAGCAAAACATTGATTGAAGAGCTCTGGGGTGATGACTTCTTGGATGATTTGTGTGGGATGGATGAGAACTCTGATCCAGTTTTTTCAGAGCAAGCCATTGCCCGCGCGCTCGAACAGGCAAGTGGTGAGATTGATGTGCATTTGTCTCATCGCTACTCAATCCCCATTGCTGGACAGCCAGCGGCTCTGGGTATGATCTGTGTCAATATTGCTGTTTATAATTTAGCCATACGCCATACGGCACTGACCACGACTATTGAAGATCGTTACAAACAGGCGGTTGATTTGCTGAAACGTATTGCCGAAGGCAAAGCGGGTTTAGGCATAGATGAACCTAAAATTATGAGCGAAGATGGTCCCGTGCGTGATGGGGCTTTCTTCCATGCCAAGCCGCGTTTGATGGGAAGATAATATGTCTGTTGCAACCCATATTGAGATTAAAGAGACAGGGCTTGAAGCGGCTTTATCCTTTTTGCAAAAGGGAGCTGATCGCTCGATGGGGACTTTGGCACAAGGGGTTGGGCGTCTCATTCAAGAAAGCACAAGGCGGCGGATTCAAAGTGAAAAAATGTCTGCTCAAGGAGAGAAGTGGAAAAACAATCATGCCCGCACCTCCATTCTTTATGCCAGTGGGGCGCTTTCACGCTCCATTGATATGAAAGCTTCACCAGAACAGGTGATTGTGGGCTCTGGGTTGGTTTATGCGCGGATTCATCAATTAGGTGGGGTTATTCACCCGAAAAATGGCAAGACACTGCGCTTTTTTCTTAAAAGCGGCAATGCACACCGCTTTGTTTGTGTGCATCAAGTGACCATGCCCGCACGCCCTTATTTGGGGCTTTCAGAGCACAATAAAGTGGAAATTGTCAAAGCGACAGAAGACTGGCTGGAAAGGGTCTTTGCATGAGTCAAACGATTAAAAATGCTGGGCGCATTAATCAGTTTCGTGAAGCGGTGATAAGAAGCCTTAAAGGCGCTTTACCGGATGTGCGTGATTGCGGCTGTCAATTTGGACGTTTTAACTTAGAAGAGCTTGAAACACAGATGCTGGTGGCTCCAGCAATACGGGTTGCGGTGTTAGAAAGCCGTTTGAATCCTGTAGCAAGTGGACAGATGAGTGCTGATCTTCATTTAGGGGCTTTTATTATTACCACAGGTAAAGAGCGTGATGTTTCCAGTTGGCTTTTAGCAGAAGCCATTGCGGTGCTTTGTCATAGCGGGCAATTGTGGGGACTAACGCATTTGAGTGCCCCGCGTGAGGTGCAAATTGAACCGATTATCTCTGCGGCGATTAAGCAGCGTGGTGTATCGATAAGCGTGGTGGAATGGCACCAAGATTTGCATCAGTTGGGACAGGATATTTTTTGTGATGAGGGACAACTCAAAAGTGGTTTGATTTCATGGGACAATGAGGTGGGGGCATGAATGACGCACATCTCTTAAGTGATACCTTTCGACAAATCATGAAGCGTCTTGATGCCCTTGAACGCTGTCTTGCCAACCAGCACATGATCGGGCGGGTTGTGCAAGTTGATGGTCATAGGGTGCGGGTGAAACTTTGCGAACAGGGTTCTAATGGACAAGCGGTTTTATCGCCTTGGCTACAAGCGCAAGAAGCGGCGGGGGCTGTTTCCAGCAATATGCCTTTCAATGTTGGTGATTCGGTGCGGTTGTTGAACCCCCATGGCGAAATTGGTTCTGCCTCTCTGGTGGTGCGCGATAGCTATAGTGAGGATGCGCCTAATCCCGCACGCTCTTTCCAAGAACTTGCTCTGTGTTATGCCGGTGGCGCTTTGCGGATGACAAAAGATGAACTTATTCTCTCCCATGGGGAAAATCAAATTCATTTGAGTGAAAAAGGTTTGGTGCTTTCTCATCAAGCAACCCGTGTTGAATTAACGGGCAGTGTGCACATTCAAGCAGAAGATTTACAGCATAATCAAAAATCTGTTGGCGCAAGCCACAAACACGGTGGGGTCAAAATGGGTCCCTCCACAACCTCTTCCCCTCTTTAAAGGAGTTTTATCATGCGTGAGAACACTTATGTTATTTTAACCAATGCCGATTTTGTTGCAGGCAAGCGTTCACCAGGCAAGGGTGAGGAAATTTGTTTAAGTGAGGAAGCGGCTAAATATCCGTTGCTGCTTGGTCAGATCGCTGAAAAACCAGCCCCTGTTGTTTCTGCGCCCCCAACGGTTTCTACCACAAAGACAAGCAAAGGGGCTTAAAGCATGCGGTGCGGGATGAGCGAAAAGGATGGCTCTCTCTTGTATGGTTGGGCACATTGCCAACAGTCACTTCGTAAATGTCTGACGACAAGAATTGGGACACGGGTTTTGCGTCGTCATTATGGATGTGATGTTGGAGCATTCCAAGATGCCAATGCTGATCCTGCGACGATGATGCAGCTTTATCAAGCAATTGTTGAAGCACTCGATGATCCAGAGTGTGGAGAGCCTGGGTTCTCGTTGCAGAGGATTGATCTGACAAAAGCAACGCGTGAAGGCACATTCCATTTTGTTTTAACGGGTGTTTTTTATCCCAATGGGCATTTGGGGGATTGGTCACACAAAGAGCCAATGAGCATCAATTTAGAGGTTGGTGATGACTGAGTTTGAACCTTTATCCTTTTCACAGATTCCCCCTCCACAACTCCCTCTGCCACAAATTATTGAAGAGCTTTCTGTTGAAGCAATTTTAGAGCAAAAGATCACGCGTTTGACTGAGCTTTTTGCAGCGCATCATATTCCTTATAATGTGGAAAAGACGGCTTATGATCCCGTGGTCATTCAATTGCAAGCGGCGGCTTATGAAGAGTTTCTATTGCGCCAGCGAATTAATGAAGTGGCGCGGGATAATTTACTCACATTTGCGCGTGGAACAAGTTTAGATCATTTGGGGGATTTTCATGGGGTCACGCGCCTTTTGGATGAAGATGATGAGCGGTTTCGCCGCCGCATTCGCTTGAATAGACAAGGACATTCCACAGGGGGCACAGCGCCACGTTATCAATATTTTGCCCTCTCAAGCGATATCCATGTCAAAGATGCTTTTGTTTATCGTGAGGGTAAAAGCCCGATTATTCATGTGGCTCTTTTTAGTGATAGCCCATCAGGGGTGGCAGATGAAGCTTTAATTGCCAAGGTGCAAGCCGCCCTTGATGCCCCCCATGTTAAAATGACCAATGACCACATCCTTGTGAAAAGCGCGGTACAGCGGATGATCAATGTTTCTGCTGATTTTTGGTTGTTACCGGATGAAGGCTCCTTTGTTTTGGAAAGAGCGGAGCAGAATTTAAGAGCAGAATGGGCGCGTGCATGGAGGCTTGGGCGTGATTTGTCTTTAAGTTGGATACTAAGCCGCTTGATGGTTGAGGGCGTTCACCATGTGAACATAACGCAACCTTGTGAGGATATTTTGGTCGCACCGGATGAAGCCGTCGCACTAGGGGATATTGTCTTGTCTGAACGGGGGCGTGCTTATTGATGCTTTCCTCACTTTTGCCCCCAAATTCGAGCTTGTTTGAACGTTGTTTTGCAGAAGCAATGGCTCTTGACCCTCACGTTAAAATGGCACTCGAAGAAATACCTCGCGCGAAATTTATCACGCGTCCGCCTTCTTGGTTGCCCTTTTTAATAGACGAATATGGCTTACAAGAATTAACCCCTTATTTCTCTAACCTTTATGATTTAATTGATCAGGGTCTTGCATGGCAAAATATTCGCGGCTCCCTTGCGGCAATAGAGATAGGGCTTGAATGGCTAGGGATTTCGGCACGCTTTCAACCCGCCTGGACGGGGCG
>NZ_JBHIOI010000023.1:0-24648 GCF_042195415.1 Bartonella sp. CE47NXGY
TATACCATTTACGAATGTCATCGTAAAATGTCTTTCGTGTGCGTTAAGAGATATTTCTTTAAAACAAGTACATAAATATGCAATACAAATATACTAATATACAACATAAGTATATTTCTTTTGGAGCGTTCTTTACTTTTGTGCAAAACATGCCCCATTAGAGCAGCATTAACCAATCTTGCTATGAGATAAACGATCAGAAAACATTTTTATCTTCCGCCGCTCACCTTAAAGGACTAAGATCTTAACTCAATCGGCTCTGTACGCAGTCCGAATTTTTGTCAAACGATCTTCTCCTGACTTTCCCCTCATCTGCTTCACTTAAACGAAAGACTCAACAAATAAACCTACGAATATTCATCGTACACTAAAAAATACTTAAACGTTCCAAGAAAACTTATATGTCTTATATTACCGTTATAAATGACAGTGCTTTATAGCATAACAGGATAAAAAAAGTTTCCAGCAACACAAAACTTACAAAATCAATCAATAGTCCTTTTAAAGCTTTCTTTTTTAGGATTCACAATACTCCAACTCCTTAAGCTTTTATAAAAAAAGGAACGATTTTAAGCTTGCCGAATATGTTGTATCAGCATATATTACAGATTGTAACATATTGTTATTCATAAAATCACCTCAAAAAGAACAGAAAGAGGTTTTTATGGCTGATCTCGTAAAAGCCGCTATGCTTTATTCAACCTTGATTATCACCATCAATGCTTTTGTTGTTATTTTAGTTCTCGTAATAGAAATATACTAAGCATACTCTTTTGGCTTTTTATAATCTGTGCAAATGAGCATCTTAATTTCACATAAGAGCAAAGCAAAATTTTAATTCTACAGATAAACCACACACCCAATTTCAAACATCGCTTGCAACTATTTGAGTATAAACTCTGCTTTTTGTATGCATTTTTAACCATCAGTGTCCGTCTTTTCACGCTATCTTGAATCTCAACTTCACTCCCACCTTAAAAAACGAAATTTTCTATCAGATATGATCTGTAAATAATTTGTCTCTTTATTGAGTAAATTTCCCCTTCAGGGCATATCACAATTCTAAAGAATAATATTTCATGAAACTTATGATAAATCTATTGAACACCATCTTTACCCTTATGAAAGAATAAACCAGCAGCATCACACACTTTTTCAGCCCCAAATGTTGCCAACAAACCTTTAGCACTTGAGATAATTTATAAAAGGCATTTTTACGTCTTTCTTCAACAGTTTTTATCCACACGGCTCTCCCCGCTTGTACCATGCAAGAAGATGGTTTTAATTAATTCAACCGAGAACAGATTTGGAATAAGAGAAGCTTACGTTATTCGAGATCCTTATTCAACATAATAATAATTAAATTATTTTTATAAATCAAAGTGTTATTCAGAAAAACATTCATCACACACTCGAGAACAAAAAACACCTCATACGTAAAGTTTTATATGCGCTCCACCGCTCAACATGATAATATCACAACACAATTAAGATAAAAAAATAACAAGGAAAACCCTTGTAAACTCAGAAAAGAGAGAGGAGAAAAATGAAAAGATGTGGAGAGCGCTCAATTCCTCACACATCCAGCAAAACCGTCCTAGCAAAACTGTCTCACAACTTAACTAATGTTATAATATTCTCAAACCAAAAGAAATTTTTTAAAAATAGTTTGAGAAAAACATTTGAGTATGAAACGATAATAATTCTATTCAGAATGTTTTTCTCTTTATTAAAACAGAGAAAGTAATTTCCGAACAAATGTTTCCTCCTAATTTTTCCGAAATTAGCCGCAACACTTAAAGACGATCTTAGTGTGATGAAACATTTATTTGTGATAAAGGCAAAAAAACACCCCAAAGATAGATTTAATCTCATATTTTAAATACATGTAACCAAAACATTAAAAAATTAGCAGTAACACGTAACAACTCATTGGGAGGCAATACTATCTACAATTAAAAGCACTTTTGGGCTGAACAAATGACAGTATAGCATACGTTTACACAAAGAGTACTGATCGTAAACAACTAATTCTTGAAGCCATAAAAAGACTCTCTAAAAGTTAGAGAGAGCCTAAAAACGCAATAGAATCAAGAACTAAACAATTCCTTATTTATTGAACTGTATGTTTTTAATTAATGCCAAACATAAGTTCCATATATGCTTGTCTGGCATGTTGGCAATTTTTAGATTTCTCTATAGAAGATTGATCCAGCTTTTCACATTTTTTTGCCCACTCTTCGAGTAATATTTTATCTTTCTTAAATTCCGCTACGCTGTAGTTTTTTTCGCAACCAGCAACGACAAGTCCAGTACAAAGCAGCAATGCTGTAATAATAACTTTATTCATGATTTAATTCCCTTCCTTTTTATCTTCAGTTTTTTTCTCGTCATCATGTACAAAGCTTGAACCAGGCCAATCTCGGGCATGAACTTCACGATACGCTTTATCTGCATTTTTACAATTTTGAGAATCTAAATCCTCTGATATCATGCATTTCATTGCCCATTGCTCGAGTAATTTGGGATCCTTCTTAAATTCCGCTACGCTATAAGTTTTTTCACAACCAGCAACGACAAGTCCAGTACAAACCAGCAATGCTGTAATAATGGCTTTATTCATCAATAAAATTCCCCTTTTTTCAAATTTACAAAGTTTAGGACACAATTTAGGGCCTTAAAAAAAGTTCTACATATGCTTGTCGAAGGTTTTTACAATTTTGAGAGGATTTGAGCGGTGAATCATCGTTCTCACATTTCTTTGCCCATTCCTCGTATAATTTTTCATTTGTTTTAAATTCTTTTACACTATAAGTTTTTTCACAACCAGTAACAGCAAGTCCAGTACAAAGCAGCAATGCTGTAATAATGACTTTATTCATAATTTAATTCCCTTCCTTTTTATCTTCAGTTTTTTCTTGGTCGTCCTTTCCAGAGCCAAAAATTCCCCATTTTTTACGAGTTTCTAATTCAGCTTGTTCTGCGTTTTTACAATTTTTTGAATCAAAACTTCCTGCAATAAAACATTTCTCTAACCACTGATTGAGTAATTTGGGATCTTTCTTAAATTCCGTTACGCTATAAGTTTTTTCACAACCAGAAACGACAAGTCCCACGCAAAGCAGCAGCACTGTTATAATGATCTTGTTCATGATTTAACCCCTCTCTTTGTTTTATATTTTATTAACAATATCTTTGGATTCACATCCCCTCCTATATTGTGACCTTGCGTCTAATTTTCCTTTGCAAATACGTACACTTCCAACGCAAACATGTTAAATCATGAAAACTGCTTTCATTTATCAGACTTGTATTTGTAACATTATCTGCACGGCAGCTCTTTGTATTTGAAGTGTTAAAACTTCAGCAAAAATTCTGATATCTTGACATTCTCAAAAAGCTTTTTAATCATTTCTTTTCCTTCAAGAACCTCTTGGTAACGAGAAGCAGCACGATATCTTACCCAAAATTCGTCATGCCTATATCCATTGCAAATTCCCTGCAAACGAAAAAATACACCTTTTAATCAACAGATTGCGCTCTTATCATTTCTAAACCACCGGAAAAGAAAGAAAGCTTTAAGTCCCCCCTGTACTTTTTAAAAGCCAATAGAAATGCTAAAAAAGCGATCTTATACATTCCAATTGAAGAAAAAAGCCTATTGCCTTGCGTATCATTACAACTGGCATTAACTATTTAAGACTATAAAATCATATAAATGTAAGAAATATTGTCTATAATATGCTCAATGACTTCTTTTGTTTATTAGGAATAACTTATAGCGCGTCAATATCAGTAAATTTTACTTATTTTTATCCCCCCCCTTATAAACATGAATATAATTTAATAAAACGGATTGCTGCATAACAGAAAAAAATAATCAACGCTACTCTTAATTACATTATTTACGCATGTATTAAGTACAATAAACAAAAAAATAACCTGATGTTTAAAATCATTATCAAGATAATTTTTATGGAAGAATAAACTTATCTACTCATCTAGCGGATAAGATCACAAGTAGTATGATGATTATCACATTTATAGGGAAAAGTTTGAAACGGAGAATTTTTCGCAAACTCATAGCTGCTTTCATGCGATGATACAGAACCTTATGAGAAACAACTTGAATGAAGCAACCATCGTGAAAAAGGAAGAGCACTTTTATTATTAACTTCGTATAAAAACAATCGATATCATCTCTAGAAAAAGCACTCAAACCAACGAAATTATCGTATCATTTTTTACACTTTTCCGTATTTTTGTGAAAGCAATTCGCGGACCTCATCAGCTATTTTAGTTCCACGACTTGCACAACTGACCTTAATCAACCGATGCAAACTTTCTGGTATATCAATCGTGAGGCGCTTCATACCTCCACTCATGCTCCCTTTGTGGCTTCCTACCCATGCATCCGCTGTTAAAGGGATTGATTTATTGGTTGGTTTTGTGCCGATTTTAATTTTTTTATTCATCGTGCTAACTCCTTGATTTCCGCTGCAACCGCTTCAATCTCTGCTGCTGCTGGTCCTTGCTTATCAACTTCATAAACCGCCTTCCCCTGTGCTGCTGCTTCTGCAAAAATCACACGCTGCGCAACGCTAGAAGAAAGAACATGTACGGGGTATATGCCAAGAGCTTCGTTCACATCACGCCCTATCGCTGTATTGACGATTTTACGATTAATAACAAAAGCAGATTTGAGATTTTCTTTATAAACACGTGCTTCGTCAATCAGCTTTACAATTCCATCCGCTGCCCAAATATCATAGGGACTAGGCAAAACAGGGATAAGCACCAAATCCGAAGCCATAAGAGCACTACGAGCAAGATCAGTTACACGCGGAGGACCATCGATAATAATATGATCATAACCATGACCAATCTGTGTAATCTCTTTGTGAACCGTTGCACGCGGTAAACCAATAACCGAAAACAAAGGTGCATCTTCACGCGCAGCAGCCCAATCCAATGCGCTTCCCTGTGGATCAACATCAATAAGCAATACCCGTAGACCGGTACGGGCAAAACTGGCCGCAAGATTAACACTCAACGTCGTTTTTCCGACACCTCCCTTTTGATTCAAAAGTCCAATAATCATTTATTACGCCTTTCAGCATTATCGTTTTTACGATTATACAGAAAGTAATAAAAGAAACAAGCATCCAATACGTGCAAAATAATCATTTCTCCCATTTTCAGGATAAATAATAATAGCCCGCAATTTTTTATAATATTCTTTAACATGAGCAAAACATTATGAAGATGATATTCTTGAAAATAACAAAATAAATTTAAAAGAGGCATGCTCTTCCCCCCACCCTAAAACGAAGATTCTTAAATCCATGTCGATCTGTAAACAATGCGCTGTAAATGATCCAGCTTCTTATTTTGCACCGGCCTTTTGGGATTCTCCCTTCATGCAATCCACTTAATGCAACTCTACAAACAAGCTCCACTCTGAATATACAACAAACTATAAGGAGAATTCATTGTTTTGCACGTTGAATGAGAGAGCCGAAATCAGGAAGATTCTCTCATTTCATGCCTCTTATATTAAATTAATCAAAATCATATCTCTTGTACGTACAAGCAGAGCTGGCGTGTGGGTAAAAACTGTACAAGAAAGGATTTAAAATGCTTCTTATGCAGAATCTCAAGTACCAAGAACTATTACAATATTGGAGGTTGGCAAATATAACAATGGTACCGAATTCCTTCTTCATAAGCGTAAAAAGGGTGGTGATCCATGAATTTTATACTCTTTGACGCTCGACAGAGTAAAATGGGCTTAAGAGAAATAAGGGTACCTCTAGCAAGCGCGTAAACAAACAACACAATGAAATGTCTATGCTGAGTAAACACTATAGATTATCCATAAAGACCAAACATCCGTCTTTTATAAGATCGCATAACGAACATGTTGCGGAGTGAGATATTTTGCATCTTACAGCTCATTTTTCCCAAATAGATCTTCTCGACAAAAAGAATATTTTTGTTAAGATGCCACTGAAAAACTTACCTTCATTATGTTCTTTCTATATACCAGACCAGAGGGTATCGTGAAGATCATGCAATTGGGAATAAACAAAAATGAATTTACAACAAATTGAACCTGATATTTTTATCAGCGCCCAACTTAGCATAGAAAATATCAAAACATTGGCACAAGCTGGTTTTAAAACAATTATCTGTAACCGCCCCGATCACGAAGAGCTCCATCAACCTGACTTTTCTAGCATTAAAACGGTCGCAAATGAATATGGCATAAAAGCCTATCACATTCCCATTTCTCCTCCAACTATAGAAAAGTCAGCTGTTGAAGCCATGCAAACAATTTTAAAAACAGCCTCTCTGCCTCTTCTTGCCTATTGTCATCACGGATCACGCTCGCTGCATCTTTATCGTTTAGCGCGTCTTTAAACAGAGGGTTCGCACATTTCCTACGCACCTTAAAAGACGAAAATTCTTAAATACGCATCGATTTGTAAAAAACAATCTGTCAATAATCTTTGTTTTGCGCCTTTCCTTTGGCTTGCCACTTCATAAAACTCTACAAGCAAGCTTTGCTCCTCAATATACAACAAGCATACACACCCGAAGCCATAAAAATGCGTGAAAATTCATATGATGATCGAAGAAAATTATTTTCACCTCACCTTTTATCACTGCTCCACCTTCTTTTTCTCTTCCTTTACCAATACGAGCTCATTCGTACGCCACAGACACCTAAAACGACAGTAAAACCACTAAGAAAACCCATATTCCGAATAAACGGCATGCAGAGTATTTTATAAAAAAGCCGTAAGCCATAATCTATGATTAACTGCGACATATTGATTTATAACAATTAATTATTTTGCACGTTGAGTGATAAATCCTAATACCGTAAGATTCTCTCAAGTCTATTTATAGTGAATCAATCAAAAGCGTGTTTCTTGCATGTCACAAGCAAGAAATATTCGTGTGAAATAAAACGAGTTAAGAACAAACTCTCATAAACGCTCTCAAATAGCCAAGACTGTACAACACTAAAGGCTTGTCAATATAACGGATGGTGTCGGATTGCTCTTTTATTAGGCATAAAGATGATAGCGCTCAACGGAGCTTTCAAGATACCATTCATGAGAGCCATCATGAAAATGAATATGGGAAGCGTTGAGAGATATTTCTTCAAAAGAAGCGCATAAATTAGCAAAACAAGGATATTCCAGCATTTTATTTTACCTGTGGGGCGTGATATCCTATTCAAAGAACAACAAAAGCCTGAAGCTGTTATTTTCATGATTTAAGAGATATTGCTCTGGACCCTTTTGAAAGTAGCAAAGCCGAATTTAAAAAAGACTGTCATCTGGACTGATTTTCCCCTTTATAACTTCATATTTTTTCCCAATAAGGCTGTAAACCGGTTTCAGAGATTACGCAAATGGATAATGCAATAGGGCTCTCCTCATCTAGCATACAAAAGCTGTAACAGTAGAGAGAGCATTAAAGCACCTTAATCCTTATCTCAAACATACTGCTCGCGTTGAGGAACACTAAAGAAAAAGTTTTATAAGAAAAACAATACGATACAGTCACGAATAGACCGAACATAGATTGGAAAGATGTTCTAACTTTTATCCAATATTTCTATCAAAAAACAACAAAACATTATTGGCTTTGTGTTTTCATATCCTTACAAGACTGTCTTTCCTTTTCATTATAGGCGTTACATTTGTGAAAGACAAAGGAAATATATGGATAGTTTTTAACTTGAAAATCTGAAAGATTGACGTGTTACGACAACAAAATTGTGCCTTTATCCATCAAAAGCATTAGAAATTTTGAAACAATACACCTGCTTTCTCGCAATGATTTCTTTTATCTACAATCAATCGCAGTCTCCTTAATATGCATTCCCCATCACAATATACAAGAGAAACGAAACTTAAAGCATTTTCCAGCAGCTTCATTCTCGTTTACGTGATTGGTCAGCACGAAAACTGCTGCTGACCACTAATCTTCTTCACAAGACTCGACAAACAAAACTTTTTTAAAAATATTCATTACATAATACAAAATATCACATGCGTAAGGTTACACGAACCAACTCTCATCATAAACGATGATACAGCATAAATGACATAATAAGCCAAATTAGAAAAAAGAAACAATAAACTTTTAAATAAAAAAAGTCATCAATTAAATTTTATCAAACTATAAGCTTAAGATCGCAAGAAATTTTAAAAACAGCCTTTCTCCTTCTTCACGTCTATTATTGCTAAATAGGCTGGTTGCTTATTCTTTACTGCATCTTTTATGATAAGTTTTAACGTATCAGAAAGAAACAAGCAGTAAAGTTTTGAATGACAACAAAAACCATAACGTTAACTTTGAAAAAAATGATGCCAAAATCAGATCTTCAGATATTCGATTCTCCCTCTCAACAACGGAAAAAACATATATTCCACGATGTTTTGGAATATATCTTTGTGATTATAATCACTTTAAGTGCTATTTTTACGGCTCTTCTCTCTTTTTCAGATCAGTTTAGGACATATTTTTAAAAGTAAGCAGCCTATCCAACGTTGATAATGGTTGTACTGTCTTTAAAATTTCTTTTGCTTTTTTTTCATCACGATGCATTTGCGCAATCAAAGGTTCAAGCCCATCAAATTTTTCTTGTCCTCGCAAAAACTGGAAAAAAGAAACGATACAGCTTTCCCCATAAAGGTCGTCATTAAAGTCAAACAAATAGGTTTCCAAAAGGGGCGCCCCATCCTTAACAACCGTTGGACGACAACCAAAGCTTGCAACACCATCATACAAAACACCGTTCGCACGACGCAAACGTACCGCATAAACACCATGAGCCAAACGAACTTGGGGAGGCAACATTTGATTAGCGGTAGGAAATCCCAAAAGACGTCCAAGTTTTTCACCTTGAATAATATTGGAGCGTATCCGATAGTGATACCCTAACAAATGGGCTGCTTTGTCCACTTCCCCTTGTGAGAGAAGTTGCCGAATAAAACTCGAGGAAATGATCAAAGATTGTGACTCTTGAGGACGAGCAACGCAAGGAACTTGCACAACCTCAAATCCATATTTCTCTCCCCTTTGGCAAAGAAGATGTACATTTCCACTTTTCTGATGACCAAATTGAAAATTTTCGCCTGTCACCACAACTGAAACATCAAAAACTTCCTTTAAAAACGACTTAATAAATTCGTCCGCTGAAAGAGCGGCAAACTGTGCATCAAAGGGCTGTTCAATCACGCCGTCAAAACCAAGGGTTTTAAAAATTTCAGCTTTTTCAGCTGCCTCTGTCAAACGATAGACAGGAGCTGAATGTTGAAAAAAACTTCTTGGATGGGGTTCAAACGTTAAAACAACAGATGGTTTCTTTTTTATACGCGCGAAATCAAGTGCTTTTTGCAACACCACCTGATGCCCACAATGAACACCATCAAAATTTCCAAGTGCCAACACTGCTCCCCGCCAAGCCGAGGGAAACATATGAATTCCCTGAAGACGCAAAAAATTAGTCATTACTGAAGTGCCCACATGATTGCTTGTGGTTTATAACCATGATGTTCAAGAAAAGAATGCAAAGCTTGCTTATCAACCACACCCTTTTGCGTATAATCATAATGATGAATCCCCCCCATAATATAAAGGGCATCAAGACCAAAGTGAGCCGCCCCCTTAATATCCGTTAAAAGACCATCACCAATAGCTAAAACTTGACTTTTTTCTACTGTTCCCCGTATTTTTTGAAGTTTTTCAAAGGCACATTCATAAATAGGCGCGTGAGGTTTTCCAGCAATGCGCACTTCCCCCCCTAATTGTTGATAAAGACGAGCCAATGCACCAGCGCACCAAAATTCTTTATTTCCATAATGGACAATCACATCTGGGTTTGCACAAATAAAAGGTAAATTCCGCGACCGCATGCGACGAAACATCTCCTCATAAGCAGAGGGTTCTTCGTCAAAATCTTCAAGAAAACCGCTACAGACGACAACAGACGCCTCCCATTCTTCAACAAATTCACACTCTAACCCTTCAAACAGCACCAAATCACGTTGTGAACCAATGAAAAAAACTTTACGTGGAGCAGTCTGAATGAGATCGCGCGTTACATCCCCTGAAGTGATAATGGCATCATAATAGTCGCTATGAACATTCATGCTTTGTAATTGAGCAGCAACATCTTCCTGTAGCCGAGGAGAATTGGTTAATAAAATGACAGTTTTTCCCATTTGTCGGATTTTATACAACGCCTTCAACGCTGGTTCAAATGCATGTACACCGTTATGCACAACACCCCACACATCACAAAAAATAGCATCATAATGCGCTATAATAGTCTCAATATGGGTAAGTTCATTCATGGAGCACCTATCTCTATTTGTCATTTAAAGCTGTCTTTTACTTCAAAACTACTTACCGAAAGATAATACTTGTGTCATCTGCTTTCTCAAACCATATCCCAACTTTTTATCGTCTATAGAGATCATAAGAAATAATAAAATAACTAAGTTATCATTAAGTTGTGCAAAATTCTAAAATGCTTGATAGCAAAAGCTTATCATTCCCCAATGCTATTTTTCTCATAAAAATTTTAATTCTAACAACAACGACGTTGATAGAATTTTTTATCTAAAATACTCAAATTCTTCACTGAGAAAATAAACGTATCCCCCTCTTAAAAATATGCATCATGAGAAAGCCCAATATATTTTCTCATTTCAAATTTGTTTATATTGAATCAATCAAAACCTATTCGCTTACATATTATAAGCAGAGAGCGTACAGATAAAAACACGTGAAGAAAGAAAAAATAGCTCTTAGGCTCCCTTTCAAAGGCAAAAACTGTCGTAATATTTTGAACTGGCAGAGAGTATGTGTCGTCCGAGCATCTTTTTTTCAGTAAAGATAGCAATATAGCTTTTATCCCATTCATAGAGGCTTTTACGCTACATACTTTACGAAGCACCATTGTAAAATAGGCGCTAACATTGAGAAATATCTTCTAAAACAAACATGTGAATATACAACAATAAGATCTATAATGTTTTGAGTTTATTTTGCATGAGGGCTCTTTACTCATAAAAGCTTTCCCCTATCATCATGATATCTCAGACGCATCAAAACAAGTCATTTTGATTATTGGTTAAGGACAGCACCGTAAGCGGTGACTTGAGCTTAAAAACCAAGGTTTACCTTCGTAAAATGCATATCTGATGTCATGAGTTGAGTAAGCAAACCTTAAAACTTTGAAAGGCAAACAACCTCCTATTTTAAAAAATCTATCCGTCTCAAGAAAAACTATTTTTATTGCCAATCTCCTAAATTTACTTTATGAATCGAAAAATGTTTTGATCGCATACGCAACGATCAAAAGGGGTCTTGAAAACCCGAAACCCTAGCGTAAAAATAAACCCACTATGTGGGTATCCCGGAATTCCGGGAGATTTTGCTATGTCCAGGTGCTCCAAGCACTAAAAGCAAAATGCTGACTAGGGTTCAGTGTTTTCAAGCTCCCGGAATACCAATGCGAGGGCGCTCGCACCTGGAGGGGGAAAATGCAAGCTCAAAATCTTAATATTGATCTTTTTGTAGGCAAAAAAATTCGCTTTAGGCGAAAAGTGCTAAAAATGTCTCAAAAAACATTAGGGCATCATTTAGGTGTCACTTTCCAACAAATCCAGAAATATGAAAAAGGCTTAAATCGCGTGAGCGCAGGACGTTTAAAGGAAATTTCCGATATTTTGAATGTTCCACTTGCCTTTTTTACACTGATATCATCAAAAAAGACAACGCCCCGTACCATTATGATGAAATCGCCTCGAGCAAAGAGGAATATTTGCTTTTAAAAAGTTTTAGAGTCCTCACATCTGTCAAGCAGAAAGCGATTTTAAACTTAATTTGTGATCAAAATTAAAACGCTTTAAAAGCATAGCTATAAAGTGCTACACACCCTATTCTTGTCTTTCTCCCCACACCCCAAAAGGATGCCCCCCTCCTCAAACCGGTTGATAAACGATCCGCCTTTTCAAAAATAGCTCCTTCTCAGCTTCCCATTTCATATGGTTCCTTTCACAAAATTATATAAACAAGCCCTCCCTTGAATATTCATCACACTCTCTTATCAAAATACCCCATGTATAAAGTTTTATGTCTTATATCACCACACCCGCAAACAATAGCGTTTTACAGCACAACAGAATAAGTATTTATCTGTATTTAAAGAGTGGCCCCCTTTTCGCTATGGACGCTCTATTTATTTTAAATGATGTACATTTAATATACCTGCTATTAAAGACTTAGTATCTGTTATAGAGTCTTAAAGGCATATTTTCCCTCTAAAATCTCAATGCTACACCAACTCTATCATAAGGCAAAACATTGATTTATAAAGACAATTTATTATTTTACATGTTGAATGAGAATCCAGAATATCGTAAGATTCTTTCATTTCAGACTTGTTCCATGTTGAATCAACCAAAACTATATCTCTTGCAGGTTACAAGTGGGAAGAGGCGTATGGATAAAAACTATTAAGTAAGAATTAAAAATGCCTCAAACGAACCGTCTCAATTACCAAGAGCTGTAAGCAACACCCACAAGCTGACAAACTGTGTGATGGTGCAAGGCTTACTCCGTTATGAAGCGTAAAGATGGGGGGCTCAATGGATTTACCCTTATACCCTTTACGAACAGCGTCGCAAAATAGGCTTGGATACCTTGAGAAATATTTCTATAAGACAATGCTATCCTGTTTTCTCATGATCATAATCCTCAATCTAACAAAGATGAAACAAACAATAGGATTGCGAATATGATTTGGGGAGCTCATTTGAAAGATGAAAAATGATAAAAAATCCGCTATAACAATTGAAGAAGCGAGCATTCGTTGAGCCGTAACTTCTTTATTTTAGAATTTTTATATCACACTTTACTGTTGAGATGCATGACCACGGTCTGTAACATCAAGCTTTGGCGAGAAAAACATTTCAGTATCTGCTTGTAAGACATTTTGACAATTTTTAGATTCCTTAACAGCTTGTCCTGAAAGAGAACACTTCGTTCCCCATTCTTCTCTTAATTTTGCATCTTTTTTAAAATCTTCTAGGCTATAGTTTTTTCACACCCCAAGACGAATAATAGAGTCATGCATAATAAATAATTTTTTTCATTTTACTCCTCTTTAAATACCTTATCTGTTAATATCATCCCCCCAAATGAGGGTTGAATTTTCACACTGTATGAGAATACAGCCTCACTATCACTTGCTTGCTTTCAAAGTGAATACTCTGAGTAAAATAACGCAAGAAGAGCTCACAATAGCCATCGTATGAGTTTGTCATAAAATACAATGAGAAGGGAAAGAGCCCAAACTGAATACAAATGATGAAATCAGAAGACGCATTAATGCTTTTGTCCAACTGATTTCAAATAGTTACATTGCAATAGGCATCGCCCCTAGCCCTATAGAAAGCCTATGAGCATTATAATACTTAAATCTCACGATCAATGGACTATGCAGCCATAACAAAAAAGTATGAGCTCTTTTTACCTATTTGTATGTTGATTATTGTTCCTCCATCGAGGCCTAAATAGAAACGTTTTGTGATATATAGAAAACAATCAGCAATGCAAATCATTTTACGAAGATTTCTTCGTGTAGAGTCTATTTGAAATCCATCCATCATTTGGAAGTCTGAATTTAAAAGCAGATAATTATGAAAGCTTTTCAAGGAATGCAACAGATTGATCACTTTTAAAGAAGTAAAAAACGTGATCCAATCCTGAAGACAAAATTCTGATGAAAAAACTTTTGCTATGAATTCTTTTAAGGCATTGTGAAAGATTTTATCCATTATATCAAACGTTACACCATTTTTGGGTCTGTTTATTTTTTACTTTTATCAACACCGCTCTAGAAATCCGTTTCTTGAGCGTTTTTTATCGCCTCACTTCTCCTTCAAACACAAATACTCAAAAATGCTTTGCCACCAACAATGACATTTTCCTGCTTTTATAAAACACATAAGTAAAAATAGAGAAGTGATTTTGAAAGCAACCCTACCTTGAAAAGGGAATTACCATCCATTTACTTCCTAAACGAAAATAATCTCACCGTTTATTCAAATTTGCTCTACGATTTGGTACAATTTTATTGATAAAGTTTTCTCTATAAAAATTTAAGTAAATATGTTCGTTAAAACCAATCATGGACTAGCAAAGGGGTTATAGGATCCATTATCTCGCCGCCATTTTAAAGGTTCAGTGAAATCACTCGACCAAAGACCAATCTTATTGCCACGTGCTTTTTCTTCCGCATGATGATACTGGGCTGGAATAGAATTTTTCCCCTCTTTTGAGAGTACCAACATACCTTCTTTAAGACCTTCCTCAGCTAAATCAACCCCTTGAACAAAACATTGTGCATAATAAACACCATTGTGCATCAAAGCCTGTTTACAGGATAAATCCTGCCCAAGTGTTTTGGTGACAAGCCAAGCCGTTGTAACCGCACCACAGGGCCATTCTTGATCATTTAATCTTGCTTTTTGACGGGGTGCACATGTGTCCACACCATAAAGATGAATATCACGGGAGATATGTGAGCGCCAAGATTGTGCAGCAGGCGTCAGTAATTTAAATGTAACCCCACTTGTAACAGAAGCCTTACCATGAAAAACAACAGCATTATTTGCAACATCATTTAATGAAACACTCTTCTGCAAATCGAGAGCTGGTTCATTTTTTTCTAATTGCTGTTTGGTGATAGATCTACCCAACTTTTTTTCTTCTCGATAGAGATCGACAATATCTTGGATATCTTGCGTCTCAAATGTTTTAAGAATGCTGAAATCCATTTTATCTTTATATTGGCTTAATCCCCACACCGTAGCCCCCATAATGTAAATAATAACAATCAATTTAAATAGCATCTCTTAACACGCTCGCTCAAAAAATTCGTTTTTTTCCTATCATGTCAGATTATTGATCAGCAATCCCCTTGTTTTTAAAGAAAAAATCCAAATATAAGTGTTGCAGATTAACTACATTTTGTAAAGAATGATATTCTTTCTTTCATTATTTTAATATTGTTATTTTTACCAATATACACAACTTAAAATTGCCATTTTCATGTAACACAATCTCAATTTGAAAAGACTTCTGTCTCTTTACGAAGAAGAGCTTGAGAGTGAACAGATCCACGATCAAGGCTTTTAAAACAAACAAACGAGAAGAATTAAACTGTCATCAAATGACAGCACTTTCCAGTTTGTTAGAGGCAATGGAATGTCGACATATGAACAAATATTATTTGTTAAAGAGAGGTAAAATGACAGATAATAGATTCCAAAACATCATTTTTATCGTGACCATGCTGCTTTTTACGGCAGTTTTTGTATCTGATTTTTCTTATGCTGCTTCTTCTACTACTGGTGGAGGTGGTCTGGGAAATCTTGATGGTGTTTTAGGCAACATTGTCACAATGATGACGGGTCCAACGGCAAAGCTTATTGCTATTATATGTGTTGCTGCTGTGGGGATTGGCTGGATGTACGGCTTTATTGATTTACGCAAAGCAGCTTACTGTGTTCTGGGGATTGCTATTGTTTTTGGTGCCCCTGCTCTTGTCGGTAAATTAGCGGGCACAACATAAATGAACGAAGATACTCTTTTCCTTGCCTGTACGCGCCCAGCCATGTTTGCTGGTGTTACAATGGAAGCCATGGCGCTCAATGTCATGGCGACATCCATTCTTTTCATTTTGACCAGTGATTTTACCATGTTTGGTCTTGGGATTGGGATACACTTTATTTTGCGAGAAGTGACAAAGTACGATCACAACCAATTTCGCGTATTATTTGCATGGCTCAATACCCGAGGAAAACAAAAAAACCTCAACCGATGGGGAGGAGGTTCAACCTCCCCTTTACGCCTTATCCGCACTTATAAGGAACTAAGCTGAAGGAACGAAATTGGTGAAACAGATGTCAATAATGAAACGGGAAACTTTGCCTGAAGAATATATTCCCTATATACGCTACATCAACCAACATGTCGTTGCTTTAAATTCACGCTGTTTAATGGTTGTGATGGCTGTTGAAGGTATAAATTTCGACACCGCGGATATTGATCAATTAAATTCTTTACACAACCAATTAAACACCCTTTTAAAAAATATCGCAGATGAACGGCTTGCTTTATATTCTCACATCATCCGCCGCCGTGAAACGATATACCCAGAGGGTCATTTTCTTTCATCTTTTGCAACAACATTAGATGAAAAATATAAAAAGAAAATGGTTTCGCAAGAACTGTATAGAAATGATCTATTTATTTCACTGCTTTGGAATCCGGCCGCGGATAAAACAGAAAAGCTGGTTTCATTTTTTCAGCGCTTGAGCAAAGCGAAGAAAACACAATCTGAGCCCGACGAGGAAGCTATTCGTAAACTCGAAGAGTTAAGTCAAGATCTTATGCAAGGTTTGGAAGAGTATGAAGTCCGTCTGCTATCCATCTATGAACATGAAGGACTTTTATTTGCCGAACAAAGTGAATTTCTCCACCAGCTAGTAGGGGGAAGACGTGAGCGTATTCCTCTCACATTTGGAACTATTGCTTCAACAATTTACTCGGATCGTGTTATTTTTGGGAAAGAAATTATCGAAATTCGCCATGAAAGCAATGAACGCTTTGTGGGCATGTTTGGATGGAAAGAGTATCCTTCTAAAACACGCCCAGGTATGACTGATGGTCTGCTTACGGTGCCATTTGAATTCATCTTAACACAATCCTTTGTCTTTAAAAGTAAGGCAGCCGCCAGTGCGATTATGAGCCGCAAACAAAATCAAATGATCAATGCAGCTGACCGTGCTAGCTCACAAATCGATGCACTGGATGAAGCGCTAGATGATTTAGAATCAAACCGTTTTGTTTTGGGAGAACACCACATTTCTTTAGCTGTTTTTGCTGATCATCCTAAAATATTGTCTGAAAACTTATCAAAAGCACGTTCCCATTTAACCAATGGAGGAGCCGTGATTGCCAGAGAAGATTTAGGATTGGAAGCAGCATGGTGGGCACAGCTTCCTGGAAACTTTAGCTATCGTGCGCGTTCAGGCGCCATTACCAGCAGAAATTTTGCCGCTTTATCGCCCTTCCATTCTTTCCCTGTTGGCAAACTGAACGATAATGTTTGGGGAGCTGCTGTCGCATTGCTAAAAACACAGGCTGGTTCACCTTACTATTTTAATTTTCATTATGGCGATCTTGGAAACACATTTGTTTGTGGTCCATCAGGATCTGGTAAAACAGTGATTGTTAATTTTCTTCTTGCACAATTACAAAAACACAATCCAACAATGGTTTTTTTTGATAAAGATCAAGGAGCAGAGATTTTTGTACGGGCTGGAGGAGGGAAATACAAACCTTTAAAAAATGGGCAGCCCACGGGTATTGCTCCCTTAAAGGGCATGGAATACACCGAAAAAAATAAAATCTTTCTTCGTAATTGGATCTTAAAGCTGGTGACCGCTGAAGGGCAAATCGTAACAGAAGAAGAGCGACAAGATATCGCCAAAGCCATTGATTCCTTGGAAAACTTACCCCCAACCCAGCGCTCTCTTGGTGCCCTTCAACTGTTTTTTGACAACACATCCAAAGAAGGAATTGCCATACGGCTGCAACGCTGGATTAGAGGCAATGATTTAGGATGGGTTTTTGATAATGACCAAGATGATCTCAATTTAAATGCGCAGTTCATTGGCTATGACATGACCGATTTCTTAGATAATGAAGAAATTCGGCGCCCCTTAATGATGTATCTCTTTCACCGCATTCTTGATCTGATTGATGGGCGGCGCATCATTATCGTCGTTGATGAATTCTGGAAAGCTTTAGAAGATGATTCATTTAAAGCTTTTGCGCAAGATCGGCTAAAAACAATTCGTAAACAAAATGGCATGATGCTCTTTGCAACACAAAGCCCTAAAGATGCTTTGAACTCAACAATCGCGCACACAATCATTGAGCAATGCCCCACCCAAATATTTTTTCCAAATCAAAAAGCAAATTACAATGATTATGTCGAAGCTTTCAAACTTACTGAGCGTGAATTTGAACTGATACAGTCAGAGTTAAGCAGAGAATCCCGTCGTTTTCTCATCAAACAAGGACAAAGTTCCGTCGTTGCAGAACTTAACTTACGTGGAATGAATGATGAGATCGCCGTTTTAAGCGGCACAACAAAAAACATTGAACTCATGAATGAAATTATCAACGAATATGGAGCTGCCCCTGACAAATGGCTGCCCATATTTTATCAAAGGAGAAAAAATCAATGAAAAAATATGGCTTAGTTACACTGTTATCTTTTTCTTTTATTTCTCATGCAATAGCGCAAACAACATCTGATGTGGATGAATATTATAAACAAGCACTCGAGAACACACAAAAATTAGATGCTGCAAAATCAGAAACAGCTGAAAACATTTATAAAAGCGCAACTGAAACTGCAAAAAAAATCAAAGACATAAGTCAACAACTTGAAAATATTAAATCAAAACCAGACACAAAACCAGAAGAATTGCAAGCCCTTCGACAAGATCTTCAAGTAAAGCTTTCTCTTCTTCAAGCCGATCTTCAAGTAGCTTCTTTAAAACTTCAGTCTCTTGATATGATTCAAGCAAGAGATACGAAGACAAAAGATGAATTACGTGAAGAAAAGGAACAAAAAAAGCATAAATATCTTGAGGCACAATTAAAAGAAAAAGAAAAAGAATTAAAAGAAAAACTTGAAAGTACAAGTACAAATGTCAGACTTTAGTTTTTCTCCCTTTGAAAGCGTTTCTGGGTATATTTTAAAACCCCTTGATAATGTGATGGACACGACGGTGAGTGGGCTGTCTTCTGCTATTTCAGCGCCCTTAAATCTCGCCGCAATCATTTTTATCTTTCTTTATGGCTATAATGTTATGACAGGTCGCGTTGCGCTTTCCATGCATAGTCTTCTCAATAATGTTGTTAAAATCGTTGTTGTTACAACAATGGCAACGAATGCGGATACATTTAATACTTATGTCAAGGATATTTTCTTCAATGATTTATCCAATGCTATTGGGAATGCGCTTAACAGTAATCCTGCAAGCTCCAATGTTTTTGATTATATTTTGTTAAAGGCAAGTTCGCGTTATCAAGAAGTCTTATACAATGCTTGGTTTTTTGAAAAGATCATTGTGGGTCTTCTTGGTTCTATCATGCTTCTCGCGGTTATTCTTTTTTGTATAGGTGGTTTTATTGTGCAAATGTTTGCACAAGTTGCACTCGTCATGATTATAGGTCTTGGGCCTCTATTCATTAGTTTGTATTTGTTCAATGCAACGCGAAAATACTCCGATGCATGGATTACAACTTTGATCAATTTTACCATTTTACAAGTTCTCGTAATCATGCTTGGAACCATTATATGTCAAGTTATCCTACAGGTTCTCAAAGTTTCATATGAATCAATTTATGTTCTTTTTCCCCCTGTCATCGTCATTTCGATCATAGGAGTTATTATCTTCCGTGCGCTTCCTGGTATTGCAACAGCGCTGGCCTCTGGCGGACCATACTTTAACGCTGGTGTCTCTTCAGGAGGACAGATTTTTACAATGCTTTCCAATGGTGCAAGAGCGAGTGGCAATGCAGTAAAAAGTGCCACTTCACAAATCTCAGGAGCTGCCGGTAACGCTGTTAGAAGTGCGGCAGGGGCGGCAGCAAAAGCAGGTAAATCTGGAGGCGGTCGTGGTCGATTTTAAGATAAAGCACCTCTTTAAAAGAATAAGCATTTTTGTTTTTGCCTTGTGTGCGCCCTTTGGCGTACACGCCATGATCCTGTTCCAGATAAGATCTAACATCTTGGGTCTAACAATAAAACCAATCAAAACCTTGCATCACATAAACTTGTAAAAATGTTCAGAACAAAGGCTCTCATGCATTGTATTCCAAGATATTTGTGAGTTCAAAAAATGAAACGAAAAATAACTTTTGTTATGGTCCTAACAATCGCTCTTACTGGTTGTGCCTCTTTGAGTGGCCCTAAAAAACCACCACGCTGTAATGGCAAACATACACGCGCTTTAAATAAAGATAAGTGGAATTGGGACAATAAAAACATTGTCTACCCAGAAAAGAGTGTAAAGCCTGTTACCACTCCCATCATTCTCAATACTTTGGAAAGTGAAAAAGTAACAGCCAATTCAGCTTTATTAAAGCCGGTTATTCATGAAGCACGATCTGATAAAACTGTGGAGGTTATGCGTGAAAAGTGATGCCCTTGAAGAATATATAAAAGAAGCGCGCTCATTTGACATTGATCGCATGCATAGCATGCGCGTGCGGATGAAAATCTCCATGGCTTTAACAGTGCTTTTTGGATTGATGACAATTGCGCTGGCTTTAGCTGTCGCAGCTTTGACACCTTTGAAAACGGTAGAGCCTTTTGTTATCCGCGTTGATAACTCAACAGGCATTATTGATACTGTAAGCGCCCTAAAAGAATCCCCTAACGACTATGATGAAGCGATAACGCGTTATTTTGCCAGCCAATATGTTCGCGCTCGTGAAGGTTTTCAAGCATCAGAAGCAGAAAACAATTTTCGCTTAGTCTCTCTTTTATCTTCTCCAAAAGAACAAAACCGTTTTGCAAAATGGTACGCGGGCAATAATCCAGAAAGTCCGCAAAATATTTATCATAACATGATTGCTACGATCACAATCAAATCAATCTCTTTTATAAGTAAAGATCTTATCCAAGTTCGTTACTATAAAACGATCAGAGACTTGAATGAAAAAGAAAATATTTCCCATTGGATTTCAATCTTAAATTTTTCCTACGTGAACGCACACATTTCAACGTCTGATCGTCTTATCAACCCTCTTGGTTTTCAAGTATCGGAATATAGATCTGATCCAGAGGTGATAAAATGATCAGACTTTTACAAACAATCTCTTTAATTTTTACGATCACTGTCAGCTTTCACACAGCTCTCTCACTTGCGGAAACAGCGCCTGTCAGTGCACGTAAAGATAACCGCATCAGATTTGTCAATTATGACCCCTACAACGTCGTACAAATCATTGGCTCCATTCGCTCTTCGGTTCAACTAGAATTTGCCGTTGATGAAGAAGTAACCTATGTAGGAATTGGAAATTCGGTTGCTTGGCAAGTTGCACCGGCTGGACACTTTGTTTTTCTCAAACCACGTGAAGTTCAGCCTGTGACCAATTTACAAATTGTCACAAGCCGCCAAGATGGAACACAACGCTCTTATCAATTCGAGCTACAAGTCCGTGAAGGCGATGTTTCAGCCGGCAATGAGACGTATTTCTTGGTAAAGTTTCGTTATCCAGAAGATGAAGCCTTACGTAAGAAATTAGCCGAAGCAGAAAAAGAAAAACAACGTGAAGAAAACTTTGTCAATGATATTTTAAATATCCATGAAGATTTTGGACCACGCAATTGGGCTTATGAAGCTCAAGGCTCATCTCTTATTGAACCTGCTTCTGTCTATGATAATGGGAAAACAACAACCTTTACCTTTTTAGGCAACATTGAAATCCCTGCCATTTACATTGTATCGCCTGATGGGCAAGAAGCGCTTATTCCCAAATCGATTAAAGGCAACAAGGTTATTGTTCATGCAACAGCTGCACAATTCACGCTACGACGTGGGAATGAAGTATTGTGCATCTTTAACAAAAGGTTCGTACCAAAAGGAATTAATCCTGAAACAGGTACGACATCACCATCTGTACAACGTAAAGTGAACCTAGGAAGCAGCCATGAATAACACCGTGGATGAAAAAAGCATTAATGATCGCGATACAATAAAAAATGCTCAAGGGAAAAGTCAACAGAACAATGTGGGGAAAGCTATTGCTCTTATTATTCTTTTCAGTGTCTGTCTTTATTTAGCCTATTCAACACTTGTTACAGACAAAAAGCAACCAATTGAATCTTCAAAAGAAGGAAAAGTTATAAAACAAACAGAGCTTTTTCGTCCTGCAAAGCCTACCCCTCCCCCCTTTGAACAGCCTCAACGAAATAACGCTCTATTACCAAAAGTCGAGCTACCAACACCAAACATCAATCAATTAAATTCTGATAACTCACTGCTGGAAGCAGCACAACGTGCTCCTGTATTAGCTTATGCAAGTACACAACAAGGCAAAATAGATTCACAAACAAATAATGGTGCTTTGCCTCACCAACTTGAAAGCAAACCTGATGAAACGACACAACGTTTTAATCATCTTCTCAAACCCACAGTGCTTGAAGGTATTCGTGCTTCAACCCTTGGCAATCGAAACTACATCATCGCGATGGGAACTTCTATTCCTTGTATTTTAGAAACAGCCATCAACAGTGATCAACAAGGTTTTGCCAGTTGTATCATCTCCAGAGATATCTTATCAGACAATGGTCGTGTTGTGCTTCTTGATAAAGGCACCCAAATTGTTGGTGAATATCGCGCCGGATTGAAAAAAGGCCAAACACGTCTCTTTGTACTATGGAATAGAGCAAAAACCCCCAATGGTATCATTATATCTTTAGCTTCACCGGCAACGGATGCTTTAGGGCGTTCTGGTATGGATGGAGATATTGATAACCATTGGCTCGAGAGGATTGGGTCTGCGCTTCTTGTCTCACTAATAAAAGATGCAACACACTATGCCAATAAACGTTTATCAAAAAAACAGGAAAAAGAAGAAACTGAAACAATCTCTTCAGGACAAAACATCGCAAACATTCTCGTAGAAAATTACGCCAATATTCCTCCAACATTATCCAAAAACCAAGGGGAAATGGTGAATATCTTTGTTGCCCGCGATTTAGATTTTTCCAGCGTTTATAAATTGAAAGTCATCGAAAACAAAAAACAGATTATCAATCGAGCTGTTTCAAGAAACTTTTACAAAAATTCGGCGGTAACTTTAGAATGAACTCAAACTTACATACCATGAGCGATGAAACCGTTGCGATTGTTCTCACAAAACTTGAACCCATCAGTGCTTTTTTGAAAGATGATAGACTCTTTGAAATTGTTATCAATCGTCCCTATCAAGTCATGACTGAAGGATTTGATGGATGGAAAACAATAGAAGCACCGGGGCTCTCTTTTAATGAGCTTATGGGGATTGCGAAAGTTGTCGCATCCTATTCCAAGCAAAACATATCGGACAAAAACCCAATATTATCTGCAACGCTACCAGGCAATGAGCGTATTCAAATTGTCATTCCGCCCGCTGTCGAAAAAGACACGATTAGTATGACAATTCGTAAACCGTCATCGCAGAGTTTTTCTCTCGAAGAGCTCGCAAATAAGGGCCTCTTCTCGCTCTGTGAACAGATCTCTTTCACACCCTTGAATGACTATCATTCTCGTTTTAACGAACTCAAAATCATCGAGCATAAATTAGCCAATGCCTACTGTAATAAAGACTTTGTCTCTTTTTTAAATCAAGCTGTAGAATGCCAGAAAAATATTTTAATTGCGGGAAAAACCGGTTCGGGTAAAACAACATTATCAAAAGCATTAATCGCAAAAATCCCTCAAGAAGAGCGTATTATCACCATCGAAGACACACAAGAATTGGTGATACCACACCCTAACCATGTCTCAATGTTCTATTCAAAAGATGGACAAGGCTTAGCCTCCGTTGGCCCCAAAGAGTTGCTTGAATCATCTTTACGGATGCGTCCTGATCGTATTCTTTTGCAAGAACTTCGAGATGGTACAGCCTTTTATTATATCCGCAATGTCAATTCAGGCCATCCAGGTTCCATTACGACGGTTCACGCATCAACAGCCCTTGCAGCCTTTGAGCAGATGACCCTTTTGGTCAAAGAAAGTGAAGGCGGTGGTGATTTAGAGCGTGATGATATTCGAGGCCTGTTGATTTCAATGATTGATATCATCATCCAATGCAAACGGATTGAAGGAAAATTTAAGGTCACAGAAATTTATTACGATCCCTTCAAACAACGAAACATCTTTGGAGGTGACTAAAAGAAGATCACACCGGCTGCCAAAGGTTCTTTTAAAGCAACGATTGCAAATAAGAGAAAAAATGCATGAAAATCAACGAAACAGAAAATAGAGAAAACCTTTTATCGATGACAGAAGAAGAATTAAAAAAACGCCGTGAAGCCGTTGAAGCAGCCATCAGCACCCATGCGATAGAGGGAGTAGCGCTTCATCCTACAACACTCAAAATTTTAGAAGAATACGCAAAGGGGAATATTTCACTCGAGGAATTTAACACTCTTATGGATAACGTAAAATTATAAGGAAGCTACAATGCCAAAAGCAAAAGCAAAGACAAAAAATATACAGACAGTTTCTCCCCATCATTATGTCTACCCAAACACCACAACACTCAAAAATAAATATGGAATAAAAGACTTAAAATCCTTTCTGGAGAAATGCTCACATGATACAGCAGAAGCAATGGTTAATCTGCGTGAAGCCCCCTTACCAGAAAAGTTTGATAGCTCCTATCTATGCTCTATTCATCACCACTTATTTAAAAATACCTTTGAATGGGCTGGATATCTGCGCCATCTCCCCTTTACATTTGAAGATGGCACCA
>NZ_JBHIOI010000024.1:0-24023 GCF_042195415.1 Bartonella sp. CE47NXGY
TTTTCCATTTTTTACGGTTATTTGTGTAAGATTTTAAAAATCTACGTTTTTCTTTTTGTGGTGATTGCTGTTGGAAAAGTGATTCTATTTTTACGTAGTTTGATTTTTATAGGGTGGATACGTAGAAATTACTGTTTTTTAATATGATCATCAGAGTTATGAAAGAAACTATTTAAAAGTTATAATGATCGTAGATTCTAATTGATGCTTCTTGAAATAAAATTGCTTCAAATTGGGTCATTTTGAACTTTTTTTGCCTAAATTTAAACATTTTTAAATAATTTATAATTCTTTTATGTTTTTTTGCGTAGAAGATGATAAGAATTTCTTGTTGTTTAAAGAATTTTATTCCATAGCAAGAATATTGCATCAGCTATCTTAGTGGTTGATGTAAGAGGACAATCGGGGAACCTCCTCCCCCCCCCCCCGCGTGGATCCCCTAGATTGTCTGGCCTGACTGAGGAAATCCTCAGTCAGGCTTTTTGTAATTATTTTAGGAAATGTAAGGTGTTATTAGGGGGAGGTGTAAAATTTGTTATTGTTTCGCCTATAGTACCTAAATACATAGAGGGGCGAGTCTTATTGGGCGGATAGTGTTAGCGTATTCATTTTTAATAATTTGATTTTTCTTTATTGAGGCATTGTTGAATGCTATAAGGGGAATCATAAAAGGAATCTATGTTTGTATTCTGTGGTCTTTAGGTAAGAGATAATGGGATCTTTTTCGCATCGTATTATTTTTATTTTATTCGTATTTTTTATTTTTGGCGCTGTCTTTTTTGCTTCTCGAAGTGGTGTTGTTTATCAGTTTTTTCCCGGTCGCTCTTCTTTTTCTTCTCAGCAGCTTGATGTAACAGAGGAGGAGTTATTAGAGAGATTATCCGTATCTTTTCCAGATATTATCAAGCATCTTTCTAAAATGACCCCTCAACAGCAAGAGTTGTTTATTGCGCAGCTGCGTCGTGATGTAATTGCGCTTGCTTCTAAAAGTGGTCAGAGTCGTGAGCAGGCTCAAAAATCTGGTGAAACTGTTGCTATGGCTCTCTCGAAAGCGATTTCTCGTCCTTCCGTTGCTAATGCTTATTTTTAGCTATTTTTTTAATCGCGCTTTTGGGTTTTATTTTAAGGAGAAAGAGCTTCTCTTGAAATTTTGAAAAGTGCGAGGAGATGATCAATTTGTAAGGTATTAACAGAATTTATCTCTCAAAAGGTAAGCAATTGGAGTATAAGGGTAATGTTGCAATCATTACAGGAGTGATAGAAAGTCTATCAAGGGTATTGGTCCAAGTTAATTGCATTATCAATCGCTACAATGACAAAAGCAGTATTGACTATAATAAAACACGTTAACTGCATTTTATATGCCGGTTATTTTTTTATTTGATATGAGAAAATAAAATTTTTTAAAGGATTTAAGCTTTTTTTGTTCTACGGATTTTAGGATATTTATCCACTTGTGTGATTTCTGAAAATGAGGTGCAAGACTGATAAGATGATAGTCTGTGACAAAGAAAAAATATTTGAATGAAGATGAGAGGTCTATTTTTATTTAAAAAGGCTTTGGGGGTATTGAGTTTTCTAACATTTTTCAAAAAAATAGACACAAGTAATTGTTAAGCTTTGTTGTAGGGATAAAAACGGATATAACTTTTTTAGTATATTGTTTTATAATGATAATTTATCATTTTATATTGAATGAGAATCTTAAGAATTGTAAAATCCTCTCATTTTAAATTTATCCATGGTGAAAAAATTAAAATCAGTTTCTTGTATACCACAAGTAGAGGCTTGTGTGGATAAAAACTCTTTTAAAAAGGAATTAAAAAGCTTCTTTGAGACATCTTGAGAGCTAAAAGTCTGTTCCAATATTTTGAATTGGTAAAGAGTATGATGGTTTTAATATATTTATGAATTTTTTATGCGCAATGATGGGGAGATTTGTTTTGTGATTTTTTGAGATTTTATCGGACATAAAGAGTGCAGTGGGTGTTTATTAATCAGAGAGAAGCGTTGATAACGGTTTATATTTTTTGTGAACCTTTTTTGATATCGAGCATCTTCGGTAAAAAGATGCTCTTGTCTCTCTTTCTTTGAGGGATTGATCTCAATAAAAAAATTAATAATCTTATGTAAAAAATATTACATCTAGTTCAGATGCTATTTTTTTAATATAAAAATTGATTGATACAACAGTGATAGCCGCAAGTTATAGATTATATCATTTTATTTGATACACTATAAGATTAATTATAGTCTTTTTATTTTTTTATTTTATGATATAGAGAAATCTGAGACTTGTGCATAAAGATATATTCTTTTATTTCATAATTTTATCTTGAAATTGTCTTACTATTTCCTTTTTAAAGACGTTCTTTTGCTTTCTTTTTTGTATAATACATTTGCAAATTACTTGCGGCTAGAATTTGAGAATGTTTGAGTGAAGAGAAAGAAAATGCAATTTTTGAAAATCTTGTTAAATACAGCATGTGCTGTATTTTTTGTATTTGATATAAGTTGGACTCATAGTGTCTTAAATGTTGCGGAATCAGGAGAAACCTCAGTGATTGTTGCTTCTAAGATTTCTGCTCGTCCTTATGAGTTTCTTATTCAGAAACTTGCGAATAAATATAATGTTCCCGTTAATTTAGCACATGCTGTTGTAAAAGTTGAAAGTAATTATAAGGCAGGTATAAAGGGGGCTGCTGGCGAAATAGGTTTGATGCAAATTAAACCCTCTACGGCACGAGGGTTGGGCTTTAGTGGTTCTGTACAGGATTTATACGATCCTGCGACCAATCTTGAATATGGTATGCGTTATTTGGCACGGGCCTATAAACTCAGTGGTGGAAGTACGTGTGGTACAATCCTTAAATATAACGCAGGTCATGCTGCAAAAAAAATGAATTCCATTTCAGCGAAATATTGCGCAAAAGTAAAGACTTATCTGGCTTCATTAAAATAAAAACATCTGTTGAGAGAGGTTTGTCATAAAATATTTTAAGATGCTATTTTCACGGAGCAGAAAATGTTTTATAAACTAGTATGTCAGTCGGCTGGGCAGCCGCGCTTGTCTGATACTGAAATACGGCAGGTGAGGAAAGTCCGGGCTCCATGGAAAGACGGTGCCGGGTAACACCCGGCGGGGGTGACCCTAGGGAAAGTGCCACAGAAAGTAAACCGCCTATTTTTATAGGTAAGGGTGAAAGGGTGGAGTAAGAGCCCACCGCGCATTCAGTAATGAATGTGGCAAGGTAAACCCCACCGGGAGCAAGACCAAATAGAAATGACGTGCAAAATTTAATTTGCAGCCGATTTCCGGGCGAGTCATTCGGGTAGGTTGCACGAGGCGGATGGTAACATCCGTCCCAGATGAATGGTTGCCATGTAAAGTGTAAGCTTTACTCTACAGAACCCGGCTTATAGGCCGACTGATATTTCATGATGATAGGCGATATTTTATAAGATCAATTATATATGGTCTTTTATGGAGTCTATGTGTTTGAAATAGACACTTGAGCAAAGAGTGTTTTAAAAAATTATAACATTTCTTTAAGTATAATGCGTTAGGATCTGTTTTGGGATAACTTTAGTTTTTTCGTTCATTGTGATTAATGTGAAAGTTGAAGGCTAGGTTATTCTAAGATCAGTTGCCATGAGAGAGCTGTTGATTTAAGACAGCATAACTTCAAGACGGATTATTTTGATAAAGCAGGATCAAAGAGCTGAACGCCATATTCCAGTGTTGTTACAGCCAGTTTTGGCTGGGCTTATGCCATTGGTTGGAGCAAAAGTGATTGATGGCACCTTTGGTGCTGGTGGTTATACGCGCGCTTTGTTAAAGGCAGGGGCACAGGTGATTGCTCTTGATCGTGATCCTTATGCTATCAGTGCAGGACAATCGCTTGTTGAAGAATTTTTTCCACGCCTTCGTTTGGTCCATATGGCGTTTTCACAGCTCGATCGTGTCGTTGAAGAGAAGGTGGATGCAGTTATTTTGGATATTGGTGTCTCTTCAATGCAGCTTGATGAAGCAGAAAGAGGTTTTTCTTTTCAAAAAGATGGTCCATTGGATATGCGAATGGCTCAGACTGGTTTTACAGCCAGCGATGTTGTCAATCATTTAAAAGCAAGGGATTTGGCACGTATTTTTAAGATATTAGGGGAAGAGCGTTATGCGGGGCGAATTGCACGGATGATTGAAAAGCGTCGTGTTGTACAGCCTTTTTTGCGTACAGGTGATTTGGCGTATGCTATCGAAATGTTGATAGGACGTAAGCCGGGAGATCGTATTCATCCGGCAACACGTGTATTTCAGGCTCTTCGTATCTATGTTAATGATGAAATTGGTGAATTGGCATGTGGTTTATTTGCTGCTGAACGCGTTTTAAAAGCTGGAGGCCGTTTGGGGGTTGTCAGTTTTCATTCTCTTGAAGATCGTATGGTCAAAAGATTTTTTTCGGCTCGTTCTGGAGAATGTATGAGATCACGCTATCTGCCAGAAATAAAGGCTACTCCAGCAACATTTTTTCCTTTGTTTAGAGGTGGGATCACGGCAACTAAAGAGGAGTTACAGAAAAATCCTCGTTCACGTTCTGCGAGGTTGCGTATTGGTGTACGGACTGAAGCAGAGGCTCTTGCAGCAGATATGAAATTATTTGGTTTAGCAGAGATTGCCAGTTTTGAAGGCAGCAAAAAATGACAGTTTTTCGTACATTTGATATGATTTTAGTGTTGATTATGATTTGTATGGCAGGACTTACTTATAAGGTAAAATATGATGTTCAAAAGCGAATGAACGAAGTTCTTCATCTTGAGCATGAAATTGCTGCAGCAAAAAATACGGTAAGTTTGCTTCATGCTGAGTGGGCTGTGATGATAAGGCCTTCACGCATGCAAAAACTTGCGAAACGTTATCAGAAAGAACTTGGGTTAGAGGTTATACAGCCGCGTCAAATCGTGGAGTTTAAAGACATTCCGGTACGGGTACATGATCAAATTGAAGAAGTGATTAAACAAAATATCTTGGAAGATAATCAAGATATTTTGACAAATAATCGGGCTTCTCAGATCAATAGTGTTGTCCAAAAAGGCGCGCAGTAATGAAATCGACTTTTTTATTCTCACAGAAGAAAAAGCGCTTAAAGAATTCGTTGAATAATCATAATGTTTCTGTTCGTCGTCCCTATTCTAGTCGTCCACGTTTGCTTTTTTCGTTGTTCTGCTTTTTAATTTTATATGGCATCATGGGGGCTTGCCTTATTTCTTATGGGTTGGAAGGTGGACAGATTGAAGAAGCAAAAGGGCCTGGAGTTCTTCAATTGATGGCACGGCCTGATATCGTTGATCGTAATGGTCGTTTATTGGCAACAGATATTAAAACTTATTCACTTTTTGCTGAGCCACGACGTATTATTGATGTGGATGAAACAATTGAATTGCTCTCAACAGTTTTGCCTGATCTTAATTGGCAGGAAACCTATAAGCGCTTAAAAAGAAAAACTGGTTTTTCTTGGATACAGCGTGGGTTAACACCAATGCAGAAGACACAAATTATGGCTCTTGGTATACCAGGAATTGGTTTTCGGACTGAAATTCGTCGCTTTTATCCTGATGGACCTGTAACTTCCCATATTCTCGGCATGGTGAATGTTGATAATCAAGGCATTGCAGGTATGGAAAAATATATTGATGATGCGGGTTTGAGTGCTCTGCGTGCTGCTGGTCTTGCCATGGAAGAATCATTAAAACAAGTTCAGCTTTCGATTGATGTGCGTGTTCAGGCAATTGTTCATGATGAACTTATTCAGGCTATGAAGCGTTATAAGGCAATTGCTGCAGGAGCTGTTATTTTAAATATACATACGGGGGAAGTTTTGGCTTTGGCATCACTACCAGATTTTGATCCTGGAAATCCTATTGAAGCTTTAAAAAGTGATCGTCTCAATCGGATGACGGCAGGAGCTTTTGAAATGGGATCGATTATTAAAAGTTTTACGACCGCCATGGCACTTGATTCCAATATTTTTTATTTAAACAGTATTATTGATGCTTCAAAGCCAATAAAAGCAAGTAGTGGGTATACTATTCATGATTTTCATGGAAAAAATCGACCCTTAACGTTATGGGAGGTTTTTATTTATTCTTCTAATATTGGTTCTGCTAAAGAGGCATTGGCGATAGGGATTGATAAACATCGTGGTTTTTTACAAAAACTTGGATTACTGGATCGTCTCACAACAGAGTTGCCTGAAGTTGCCCACCCTATTGTGCCACATCATTGGAAGGATATACATTCTATGACGATTTCTTTTGGGCATGGTATGGCAACAACACCCTTGCAAACAGCTGTCGGGGCTGCTGCTTTAATGAATGGTGGTTGGTTAATTGCTCCGACATTTTTAAAACGCACAAAAGAACAAACTCTGCACCATGCAAAACGGGTTTTGCAGGCTAAAACAAGTCAAAATATGCGTTACCTTTATCAATTAAATAGTGATATTGGTTCTGGACGTAATGCAAAAGTAGAAGGCTATCGTGTAGGTGGTAAGACAGGAACAGCTGAAAAAGTTGAAAATGGAAAATATTCTAAAACAAAAAATTTCAATAGTTTTCTTGCTGCTTTTCCTATTGAAGATCCTGCTTATGTTGTTTTAACAATTATCGATGAACCAAAGCCAGAGGAGGGACAGCGTTCAGCAACAGCGGGAATGAATGCTGGACCAATGCTTGCTAATATTGTTCGTCGCACAGCTAGTTTTCTTGGTGTAAAACCCGATTTTAAAAAAGAATATGAGCCTCTTTTAAGTAAAAAGAGCAATTCAAGTTTCGTTAAACAACGGTAAAATGAATATAAAGGTGCGTTATCATGTTGTTGGGAACAGTTTTTACAGAATGTGTTGAAGATGAAAGTCTTTCTTCAATAGAAATAACAGGAATCAGTGTGGATTCTCGGCAAGTTTTGCCAGGCTATGTTTTTGTCGCTGTTCAAGGAAAAAAAAGTGATGGAAGGCACTATATAGATGATGCGATAAAGCGTGGCGCACGAGCAATCGTTACAGATTATCATGCTGTTCTTGAGGATTTATCTGTTCCCATTTTACGTGTTTCTAATGTTCGTCATAGTTTAGCGTTGGCAGCTGCACGTTTTTACGGTTCTCAGCCTGAAACGGTCGTTGCTGTGACTGGTACAAGTGGTAAAACATCTGTTGTCTCTTTTCTTCGGCAAATTTGGACTTATGCTGGATTTTGTGCTGCGAGTATAGGAACGGTTGGTGTTGTTTCTCCTAAACGGAATGTTTATGGTTCTCTCACAACACCTGATCCGGTCGTCTTGCACCGTCTTCTTTATGAAATTTCTCATGAAGGTGTGACTCATGCAGCTCTTGAAGCTTCTTCGCATGGGCTTGACCAAGGACGACTTGATGGAGTCCGTTTAACGGCTGGTGCCTTTACCAATTTAGGGCGAGATCACATGGATTATCACACGGGGGTAGAGGATTATTTGCGGGCTAAAATGAGGTTGTTTGATACACTTTTGCCTGTATCTGCTCCTGCTTTGATTTTTGCTGATGATGTTTATTCACAAAAGGTTATTGATGTTGTTACACAAGCGCGCCGCCGTGTCTTGACAATTGGTCGTAAGGGGCAATTTATCACGATTAATCGTGTCGAACATCAACGCTCAAAACAGTGTATTGAGTGTCGTGTGGAAAACAATATTTATACATTTGATTTGCCTTTAGCTGGAGATTTTCAGGTCGCCAATGCGCTTATGGCAGCGGGGTTAGCAATTGCAACGGGCGTTTCACCTCGTAAGGTTTTTTCTGCGCTTGAAACTTTGCAGGGAGCACCTGGGCGGTTAGAGTTTGTGGGAAAGACAGAAAATAATGCGCTTGTTTACATTGATTATGCCCATAAACCAGAAGCTTTGGAGCAGGTTTTGCTTTCTGTTCGTCCCTTTACGCAAGGGCGCTTGATCGTTGTTTTTGGTTGTGGAGGAGATCGTGATCAAGGGAAAAGACCTTTGATGGGAAAAATTGCGGCGGATAAAGCGGACATTGTTATTGTAACGGATGATAATCCTCGCACAGAAATGCCAGAAAAAATACGCAAGGATATTTTACAGGCGGTGCCAACAGCAATAGAGATAGCAGATCGTGGAGAGGCTATTTCTTACGCGGTGGAGCTTTTGAAAGTTGGTGATACATTAATCATTGCTGGAAAAGGTCATGAGGATGGCCAAATTATAGGGCAGACAACTTATCCTTTTTCAGATCGTCTGAAAGCGATAGAAGCTTTAGAGGACCGAAAAAAATGACAGCTTTATGGGATAAGCAAGCACTTGTTGCTGCAGTTAATGGTGTTGTAATGGGAAGCCTGCCAGAAACTTTTTCTGGGGTTTCCATTGATAGCCGTACTCTTGCGGAAGGGGATGTTTTTTTCTGCATTAAAGGGCATCATCTTGATGGTCATGATTTTGCTGCGCAAGCTTATGAACGAGGTGCAGGCGTTCTTATCGTTGCGGAACACCGTTTGAGGGATATGAAAAAGATATCGGCTCCACTCATTGTCGTTCCTGATGTTTTGAAAGCCTTAGAACAACTTGCACAAGCTGCACGCAAACGTTCAAGAGCTAAGATTATCGCGATAACAGGATCGGTGGGAAAAACAACGACAAAAGAAGCTTTGAAACAAGCACTTGCAACGGCTGGGAATGTTCATGCGAATCTCGCTTCTTTAAACAATTGCTGGGGGGTTCCACTCACTTTAGCGCGGATGCCTGTGGAGAGTGATTATGGTATCTTTGAAATTGGCATGAATCACAGAGATGAAATTCGCCCTCTGGTCAAACTGGTTTGTCCGCATGTTGCTCTCATTACGCATATTTGTGCAGGACATATGGGTTTTTTCAAGGATCTTGAAGAAATAGCAAAGGCAAAAGCTGAAATTTTTGAAGGATTGGATGAGGAAGGCATTGCCATTTTAAATGCGGATAGTGATTTTTTTTCTTATCTTGTTCAAAAAGCAAAGAAATGCGGTGTAAAAAAGATCTTAAGCTTTGGTGAGACTAAAGATGCTGATTATCAAGCGCATGATATACGTCTTCTAACCGATAGTTCTTCTATGATTGTGCGTATGGGGGGGCGGGATAGGGAGGTCCAAATTGGTGCTCCTGGGCGCCATATTGTGCAAAATAGTTTAGGGGTTATTGCTGCTTGTGATGCTATGGGGGTTGAGCTAGAGCCTGTTTTTCTTTCTTTTCGCCATTTTTCTTCTCAAAAGGGGCGAGGTGTTCGTTATCGACTGTCTTTATCAAATGGGGGTGAATTTTATCTCATTGATGAAAGCTATAATGCAAATCCTGCTTCTATGCGTGCTGCACTTGAGCTTCTTGCTACAGGGCCTGTAGGGAAAGGGGGGCGGCGAATTGCTATTTTAGGAGATATGCTAGAGTTAGGGGAGTATAGTGAAAAGCTTCATCGTGATTTAATAAAACCAATACGTCTTTCTGGTGCTAATCCGGTTTTTCTATTTGGTGAGGCGATGAAATCTTTAGTCAGTGATTTGTCTGCTGGTGTTAAGGTTCATTATGCTGAAAATATTGAGAAAATTTTATCGCTTCTTTTAGCAGAAATTTCTTCTGGGGATCTGCTTATGGTTAAATCATCCAATAGCCTTTGTTCATCAAATATTGTGACTGCATTGCTTGATCGCTATAAAGCGGTTTCTTCATAGTTTTAAGAGGTTTTTTTATTCCATGATGCTATTTTTTTCTTCGTTTAGTGATTGGCTTCCAGGTGTGAATGTATTTCGTTATATTACTTTTCGCACGATAGCGGCTATGCTTACTTCGGGGCTTATCGTCTTTTTGTTTGGTCCTAGCATCATTGCTTCTCTTAAATTGCGGCAGGGTAAGGGGCAACCGATTCGTGCTGATGGTCCTCAAACACATTTTAAAAAGGCTGGAACACCTACAATGGGTGGATTGATGATTTTAATCGGCATTGTGGTATCGGCATTTTTATGGGGTAATTTATCGAATATTTACTTTTGGGTATCGCTATTGGTTATGCTTTCTTTTGGGGGAATTGGATTTTATGACGATTATCTTAAGGTCACAAAACAAACAGACAAAGGATTTTCTGGGAAAGCACGATTAAGCTTGGAGTTTTTTGTTGCGGCAATTGCGGCTTTTGCCATCTTGAAAATTGGCTCATCTGGATTAGCTTTGCCTTTTTTAAAAGATTATCTTATCAATTTGGGCTGGTTTTTTATTCCTTTTTCTGCTTTCGTCATTGTTGCGACGGGTAATGCGGTTAATTTAACGGATGGACTCGATGGGCTTGCTATTGTTCCTGTGATGGTTGCAGCTTTATCTTTTGCTCTGATTGCTTATCTTTCTGGTAATATGAATTTTGCTGATTATCTCCAAATCCATTATGTATCGGGAACAGGTGAATTGGCTGTTTTATTGGGAGCTGTTGTTGGGGCAGGGCTTGGTTTTTTATGGTTTAATGCACCACCTGCAGCTATTTTTATGGGAGATACTGGTTCATTGGCTCTTGGAGGACTCTTAGGGACTGTTGCGGTTGCTACGAAACACGAAATTGTTTTGGTTCTTATTGGTGGGCTTTTTGTTGTGGAAGCTTTTTCGGTCGTTATTCAGGTTGGTTATTTCAAATTAACAAGAAAACGCGTGTTTCTTATGGCACCGATACATCATCATTTTGAGAAAAAAGGCTGGACTGAAAGCCAAGTCGTGATACGCTTTTGGATTATTTCGATTGTTCTCGCTCTCATAGGTCTTTCAACACTTAAATTGCGGTGAGAATGTGATTTCTGTTACGTGTTATAAAGGTCAAAAAGTTGCTCTGTTTGGATTGGGACAGTCTGGACTAGCAACGGCACAAGCATTGATGTGTGGTGGTGCAGAAGTGGTGGCGTGGGATGATAGTCCTTCAAGCGTGCAAATGGCTTTTCGGCACAATATTCCAACACGAGATCTCCGTTATGAAGATTGGTCAGAATTTGTTGCATTGATTGTAGCTCCTGGAGTTTCTTTAAGTTATCCTCAACCCCATTGGGTTGTTGAAAAAGCACGAAAAAAAAATATAGAAATTATCGGTGATATTGAATTATTTGTTCGTGCGCGCCAGTATTTTTTACAACATTATGGTTTGTGTGACCAAGATGTTCCTTTCATTGCGATTACGGGGACGAATGGCAAGTCAACCACAACGGCTTTACTTGCGCATTTGTTGGAAAAAATGGGCTATGATGTGCAGATGGGGGGAAATATCGGAAAAGCAATATTGACGCTTAAGCCCTTTGTTAAAAAACGTATCTATGTGATTGAATGTTCATCATTTCAAATTGATCTTACTCCCTCTCTTCAGCCGACCATTGGACTTTTATTGAATTTAACACCTGATCATATTGATCGACATGGGAGTTTTTCCTGTTATGTGCAAACCAAAAGGCATCTGATTGCTCAGGCTTCTCAGGCTTTCATTTCAGTTGATGATGCAGCTTGTCGGGTTTTATATCAACAGTTACTTCATGATGGGAAGCAAATTGAGGCAATTTCCAAGGATCATTTTGTTGAAAATGGTTTTTATGCAGATGGGACCAAGCTCTTTTCTGTTCGTCAAGGACAGAGTCATATGCTTGCAGATCTTGCTCCTATGGCGGGGTTACGTGGGAGTCATAATGCGCAAAATGCCCTTATGGCATTAGCAACATTGCAGGCTTTAAAAATAACCGATCCTTCTGTGAACAAGCATTTGGCAAGTTATAAAGGGTTGGATCATCGTATGCAGCAGGTGCGTAAAATGGGGGCGGTTTTGTTTATCAATGACAGCAAGGCTACTAATGCAGATGCAACAGCTCCTGCGCTTTCCACCTTTAATGATATTTTTTGGATTGTTGGAGGACAGGCAAAAAAGGGAGGGATAGAGTCTCTTAGAGAATTTTTTCCTAAAATTCGTAAAGCTTATTTGATTGGGAGCGCGGCGGAAGAATTTGCTCGCACTATTGGATCTGCTTTTCCCTTTTCTATGAGCTTAACTTTGAAAAATGCGGTGCGTGAAGCAGCTGTTGACGCAATGGGTTGTAAGGAAAAAGAGGTGACGGTTCTTTTGTCACCTGCTTGTGCAAGTTATGACCAATTTAAAAATTATGAAATGCGAGGCGAAGCATTTGTCTCTTTTGTGATGCAGTTACAATAAAAAAGCATCAGTTATAAAAAAATATTTTTGCGTTAAGACTCCAGAATCTTTTTTTGTGTAATTTAGTTTTTAAAGTGTTTGTTAAACAGGCTGGGGAACCATATTACTTTGAGATAATTTATAAAATGGATAAGGTGGATACCATGGTGACGCGTGCAGATAGAGATCCAATTGCTAATTGGTGGTGGACGATTGATCGCTCTATCTTTGCAGCTTGTTTAATTTTAATGGGAATTGGCATTATGCTGTCTTTTGCTGCCAGCCCTATTATTGCAAAAAAAATCGGAATTGCTGATAGTTTTTATTTTGTTCGGTGGCATATCATTTTTAGCATTTCAGCATTTTTTACGATGGTTACCATTTCCTTTTTTTCGCTTTCTAATATTCGTCGTTTATGTGCTCTTTTGCTCATTGTAACGCTTGCTCTTATGGTTGCAACCTTATTTTGGGGTCCAGAATTAAAGGGAGCACGGAGGTGGATTCTACTATTTGGTTTTTCTGTACAGGCTTCAGAGTTTATGAAGCCAGCTTTTGTGGTTATGTCCGCTTGGCTTTTTTCGGAACAGATACGCAAGAGGGGCATTCTGGGTTATACGTTAGCGATTCTACTTTATGCCATTTGTTGTGTGCTTCTGGTTTTGCAGCCTGATATTGGACAAACAGTTTTAATAAGTGCAACATGGGGGGGGCTGTTTTTTATTGCTGGTGTCCCTCTTACTATTATTTTTCTCTTTCTCATTTTAGGCGTTGTAGGAATTATTTTAGCTTATCTTTTTCTGCATCATGTGCGCGAGCGGATCAATGGTTTTTTGACAGGTGAAGGAGATACTTTTCAAGTGGATGTGGGACGTGAGGCTATTTTGAATGGTGGTTGGTTTGGGCAAGGTCCTGGGGAGGGCACAGTAAAACGTATCATTCCTGATAGCCATACAGATTTTGTATTTTCCGTTGCTGCTGAAGAATATGGTATTATTCTTTGTTTATTAATTATGATGCTGTTTGGCTTTATCGTTATGCGTTCATTGTATATAGCCATGAATACACGTGATTCCTTTATACGTCTTGGTATTACTGGCATAGCAATGATGATTGGCTTTCAATCAGCTATTAATATGGCCGTTAATCTTCACTTAATTCCTCCAAAAGGTATGACATTGCCTTTTATTTCTTATGGTGGTTCTTCGATGGTGGCGATTGCGTTTTCAATGGGCATTTTGCTTAGTTTAACACGTCGTTGGCCAGAAGCGCGCCTTTCAGCTTTTTCTTCCTCTTCTGTCTTGGATACCCCTTATGAATGATAAAAAAGTTATTATTTTGGTGGCTGGTGGTACAGGTGGACATCTTTTTCCTGCTGAAGCCCTTTCTGTTGAATTAAGGCAGCGTGGATATGATGTTCATTTAATAACAGATGAAAGAGCACGCCCTTTTGTTCGGTGTTTTGATGAAGAGCATATTCATATCGTTTCATCGGCAACATTTACACGACGCCATCCTTTTGCTCTGATAAAGACGTTTTGGTCTTTGCTAAGGGGTATGGGGCAATCGTTGGCGTTGTTTTATAAATTACGTCCTGTTCTTGTTGGAGGATTTGGGGGGTATCCGAGCTTTCCTCCTCTTTTTATTGCGGCTTTAACGAGGCGTGTGACATTTATTCATGAACAAAATGCTGTTATGGGGCGTGCCAATCGGATGTTGGCAATTTTTGTGCGTGCAATCGCTGGTGGTTTGTTGTCACCAAATGGCGCTTATGCTCATAAAATACTTTTGACGGGGAATCCTGTCCGTGAGGCTGTGTTGAAGGCGGCCAAAATTCCTTATCATTCTTCAGAGGGAGAAAAGCCATTTAATTTTTTGATTTTTGGAGGTAGTCAAGGGGCTTCTGCTTTTTCACATATTGTTCCAGAAGCTATTGCTTTATTTGATGATAAGAACCGTAAACGTTTACGAATTGTACAGCAAGTCCGCGGTGAAGCAGGAAGGTTGATCAAAATCTATCGTGATATGGGGGTACAAGCAGAAGTTGCTCCTTTCTTTGATGATATGGCTGAACGTATGGCACATGCTCATTTTATTTTGTCGCGCGCTGGGGCTTCGTCCGTTTGTGAGATAGCGGTGATTGGTAGACCTGCTCTGCTTGTTCCCTATCCCCATGCTTTAGATCATGATCAGGCTGCCAATGCAGCTTTGCTTGCTCGTGTGGGGGGAGCGCAAATTATATCAGAAAAAGATTTAAATGCACAAAAGCTTTCTTCTCTTTTAATGCACGCTTGTTGTGCGCCCCATTTATTGGAAAAACAAGCGCTTGCTGCAAAAAAAGTTGGACAACCTCATGCAACACGTCGTCTTGCTGATATGGCTGAGTCCTTAATTGCAGGGCGATTGTTGTCAGATATAAAAGAGGAGCTTTTTAATGAAAATGCCACTTGATATAGGCGTTATCCATTTTATCGGAATCGGGGGGATCGGTATGAGTGGAATTGCGGAGGTTTTTTATAATCTTGGCTATAAAGTTCAAGGGTCAGATCAAGTTGAAAGTGCAAATGTTGAACGTTTGCGGAAAAAAGGAATTAACGTTCATATAGGTCATTGTGCTGAAAACTTAGGGAATGCAGAGGTTGTTGTTTTTTCTACTGCCGTTAAAAAAACAAATCCTGAGTATATTGCTGCAAAGGAAAGACATTTGCCGCTTGTCAGACGTGCAGAAATGCTGGCGGAGCTGATGCGATTTCGGCGTGCAATTGCAGTGGGTGGTACACATGGTAAAACAACAACCACATCAATGGTCGCAGCCCTTCTTGATGCTGGTCATTTTGATCCAGTGGTGATTAATGGCGGTATTATTAATGCTTATGGTACGAATTCTCGTACGGGAGATGGCGATTGGATGATTGTTGAAGCTGATGAAAGTGATGGTACATTTTTAAAGCTGCCTGCTGATATTGCTGTTATTACTAATATTGACGCTGAGCATTTGGATCATTATGGAAGTTTTGATGCTGTGCGTGAGGCTTTTCGGCAATTCGTAGAAAATGTTCCTTTTTATGGTTTTGCTGTTTTGTGTCTTGATCATCCAGAGGTTCAGTCATTGGCGGGCCGTATTGATGATCGTTGGGTGATCACTTATGGTGCAAATCCACAAGCGGATGTTCGTTTTCTTAATCTTTCGATGGATGGTCAAAAAACGCATTTTGATGTTCTTGTTCGCTCACGCAAAACAGGAAGAAAGATTGAGTTGAAAAATTTGCTTTTGCCCATGGCAGGGCAGCATAATGTTGCCAATGCAACGGCGGCGATTGCTATTGCGCATGAACTTGGCATTTCAAATGAAGCTATAAAAAGGGGCTTAGCAGAATTTGGCGGAGTAAAACGGCGTTTTACGCGAACAGGAAGTTGGCGTGGCATTGAAATATTTGATGATTATGGACATCATCCTGTTGAAATAAAGGCTGTTTTGCGTGCTGCACGTGAGAGTGCAAAAGGGCGTGTTATTGCGATTGCACAACCCCATCGGTATTCGCGTTTGTATCATTTATTTGATGATTTTGCTGCTTGTTTTAATGATGCAGATACAGTGTTGATTACGCCCGTTTATGCGGCTGGTGAAGAGCCTATTGTAGGATTTGGTTCTCAAGAATTGGTAGAGCATATTAAAATGGCGGGTCATCGTGATGTGCGCTTGATACATGGTTTGGAAGATGTTGTGTCTCTTGTCTCAAAATTTGCTCAGGCAGAGGATTATGTTGTTTTTCTTGGTGCTGGCAATATCACACAATGGGCTTGTGCTTTGCCTCATCAGTTAGCGGTATTGGATGGTCATGATAAATTTTCAGCACATTGATGGTGAGGCGCTATTGGCGCAATTGCAACCACTGTTAGGTGGCGTGAGAGGAAAGCTTACACCTAATGTTGAGATGCGTAAGGTAACGTGGTTTCGCACGGGCGGGTTGGCAGAGCTTTTTTATCAGCCTGTCGATGAAGAAGATTTGGCTCTCTTTCTTCAAAATTTGCCTGAATTTGTTCCTGTAACAATTGTCGGTATTGGTTCTAATCTTCTGGTGCGTGATGGGGGGGTTCCTGGTGTTGTGATTCGTCTTTCGCCAAAAAAATTTGGGCAAGTGAAGCAAGTTTCTCCAAAAGGCTTTTTAGTTGGTGCTGGTACGGCGGATAAACATTTAGCTGCTGCCGCTTTAGAAGCTGAGATTGCAGGTTTTCATTTTTATCATGGTATTCCTGGAGGTCTTGGAGGAGCTCTCAAAATGAACGCAGGTGCGAATGGTGTTGAAACCGCAGCGCGTGTTGTCGAGGTCTATGCGCTGGATCGTAAAGGGCAACGTCATATCTTGAGTGTGGAAGATATGCATTATTCCTATCGCCATTGTGATATTCCTAAAGATTTTATTTTTACGGCTGCTTTATTAGAAGGAAAACTCGGCAATAAAGATGATATTCGTGCTGCTATGGATGAAGTTGCCCTCCACAGAGAAACTGTGCAACCTATTCGTGAAAAGACAGGGGGATCAACTTTCAAAAATCCTGAGAATGGATCTGCGTGGCGCGTGATTGATGAAGCAGGGTGTCGTGGTTTACGGATTGGTGGCGCTCAAATGAGTGAAATGCACTGTAATTTTATGATTAATACAGGGCAAGCAACAGGATATGATCTTGAAGTATTGGGAGAAACAGTGCGTGCGCGTGTTTTTGCAAATTCAGCCCACCTTTTACAATGGGAAATAGAGCGTATTGGTCAATTTGAGCGTGGTCGAAGTGTTTCTCCTTTTGATCCATTTCATTGATTTATTGTTCACTAAAAAGTGAAAATAAAAAATTGAGTCATTTCAAAGAGATAATAAAAAATTTCTATTAAGAATCAATAAATTAACAAAGAATCTCTTGCATCAAGCTTTTGAGTCTGATTCATTATGCAAAATGCTAGGTTATTGATTCGCAAGGATAAACTTTGTTTTTCCTGTATGTAGTGCTGATGTATTCTATATAGACTACATATAGTATGCGAAAGAGGGTGATTTATTATGAAAGATAAACATATAGCTGTGTTAATGGGAGGTTTTTCTTCTGAACGGTCTATAAGTTTATCTTCAGGGGCGGCGTGTGCTGATGTTTTAGAGGTGCAGGGGTATCGCGTGAGCCGCGTGGATGTTGATGCTCATATTGCTTCTGTTCTTGAACAGTTGCAGCCCGATATTGCCTTCAATGCATTGCATGGTCCATTTGGTGAAGATGGCCGGATTCAGGGGATTCTTGAATATTTAAAAATTCCTTATACTCATTCTGGCGTGATGGCATCTGCTTTGGCAATGGATAAGGGACGTGCAAAAATTATCGTTGCAAATGTTGGGGTTTGTGTTGCTCCTTCTCGTATCATGAGCCGCTTTGCTTTGGGCCGAACGCATCCCATGGAGCCTCCTTATGTAATTAAACCTGTGTGTGAAGGATCAAGTTTTGGTGTTGTCATTGTTCAAGGAAATGAAATTGCGCCGCCACATAATATTGGGGGAGCTGAGTGGGGGTATGCCGATGAGGTGATGATTGAAAAATATATTCCTGGTCGTGAATTGACTTGTGCTGTTTTGGGGAACGAAGTGCTGGATGTGTGTGAAATTCTTCCCGATAAACACTTTCCATTCTACGATTATGACTCAAAATATAAAACGGGTGGTTCTCTTCACATTTGTCCTGCACAACTTTCACTAAATATTTACCAAAGTGTGCAAAGAATGTCTTTAGCAGCCCATCAGGCGATAGGGTGTCGAGGTGTTAGCCGTTCTGATTTTCGTTTTGATGAAAAAACGGGAGAATTGGTTTGGCTTGAAATTAATACGCAACCAGGTATGACCTCGACGTCTCTTCTTCCTGATATTGCAAAAGCGAGCGGCCGTACTTACGGCGATATTGTTCAATGGATGGTGGAGGACGCATCATGTATGCGTTGAATGTTAATAAAACAAATGTTCCGATGGAGGTGCTTTCAGTGCCGGCTTTGCCACGTCTTTATCGTCGTTTTCTTCGGTTTATGTTTGAGTTTGTTTTTGTCAATATTCATATTCCACGCCATTTTGGCTCTTTTGCTGTTGTGTGGTTTTTCTTTGTTACGGCTTTTTATGGACTTTCATCAAGTGGTCAGATGGCTGTGATCGTAAATACGATCATATTGGATAGTAGTTTTGTGGTCACTCATGTCGATATAAGCGGTAATAAGCGCTTGGCAAAGCAGGATATTTTTAAAATTTTAAAACTTGATGTTGCGCCTTCTATATTCACTTTTGATGTTGAAAGAGCGCGTTCTCTGTTGGAAAAACAGGCTTGGGTGCAATCGGCTAATGTTCAGAAAATTTATCCCAATAGAATGCGCATTTCCATCGTGGAGCGTGAACCCTATGCCATTTGGCAACATGATGGCATAATGGATATTGTTGATAATACAGGTCGTGTCATTGTGCCTTTTAAAGGAGAAATTGTTCGGGATTTACCTCTTGTGGTTGGGCAGGGTGCACAAAATGCTGCTAAAGTGTTTATTCAAGCGCTGTCAGTCTATCCGGAAGTATATGATCGTATTCGTGCTTTTGTGCGGGTAGGTGATCGACGTTGGGATCTTGTTTTGAATAATGGAATGCGCGTTATGTTGCCTGAAAATGGTGCTCTTGAAAGGCTTTCTTCTCTTTTTTCGTCCGGTACAATGCAAGATCTTTTATCTCGCGATATTCTCAGTGTTGATTTACGTCTTGCTGATCGAATTACTGTTTCTTTATCAGATGAAACGTTGGAGCGTTATCATACTACTGTAGCAGAAGAAGAACGTATTTTAAAAGCGCGAAAGGCAGGAAGCCTATGATGCTACTCAGATCACATCATTTGAAGGGGCGTAAAACACGTTTTTTAACGGTACTTGATGTCGGTTCAAGTAAGATTGTTTGTCTTATTGCTTGTTTGCGTCCTTTGAAGCATGCACACTATTTACATGGTCGTACACATTCTACGGAAATTCTAGGCTTTGGAGTGCAGCGTTCACGTGGTATTAAATCCGGTGTTGTTATGGATATGTTTGCAGCAGAACAATCAATAAGATTGGCTGTTGATGCGGCAGAAAAAATGGCGGGTTTGGTGGTGGATTCAGTGATTGTGAATTTTTCCTCAAGTCGATTACAAAGTGCTTTGATTAATGGAAAGGTTCATTTGAATGGTCGTGAAGTCACCAAGCGTGATATGCGTATGGCCTTTTCAGATGTTTCGCGTAAAGCCTTTGATGCTGAACGTCATGTTATGCACTCAGTTCCAGTTTCTTATGTATTGGATGGAGATAAAGGAATTTTTGATCCTATTGGCATGGCAGGGGAAACATTTGGTGTCGATGTGCATGTGGTAACAGCGGAAACAGCATCTTTGCGTAATTTAGAAACTTGTATTAATCGTGCACATTTGAGTGTTGAAGCAATGGTTGCCACTCCCTTTGCAAGTGGTCTTGCTGTTTTGATGAATGATGAGGCGCATTTAGGGGCTGCATGTATTGATTTTGGTGGTGGAACAACAACATTTTCAGTGTTTTTTGAGGGGAAATTTATTCATGCAGATGCTCTTGCTGTTGGGGGGCATCATGTCACTCTTGATGTTGCGCGCGGATTTTCTATGTCTTTAACAGAGGCGGAACGTTTAAAAGTTGTTTATGGTTCAGCACTTTTAACAAGTGCTGATGAGCGGCAAATGATTAATGTAGCAGAAATTGGGAGTGAACAGCGTGAAACTCAATATCCTCGCGCGGTTCTTGGGCGTATCATTCGTGCGCGTGTTGAAGAAATTTTAGAAATGGTCCGTGATTGTTTAAATCGTTCTGGTTTTGGTCACATCATTGGTAAACGTGTTATTTTGACTGGGGGAGCAAGCCAGTTAACAGGATTGCCAGAAATGGCACGTACTATATTAGGAAGAAATGTTCGTATCGGGCGGCCTTTAGGTATTTCGAGGCTTCCTTCTCTTGCAAAAGGGGCGGCGTTTACATCTGCTGTTGGGTTGTTAATTTATCCGCAATTGGTGGGTTTTGAAGAAAAAACAATGCAGGCGGCAGGAAATCATTTATCGATGGGCACGCGTGGATATTTTCAGCGTGTTGGTCAGTGGTTGCGTGAGAGTTTTTAGTTAAGTCTAGTTGGATAAATTTCATCGCTTTGGCTTGCGGTGTCTTATGAGAAGGAAAAGAAAATGACGATTAATCTGCATCGGCCAGATATCGCGGAATTGAAGCCACGCATTACCGTTTTTGGTGTTGGAGGTGGTGGCGGGAATGCCGTGAATAATATGATAAATGCTGGTCTTCAGGGAGTTGACTTTGTTGTTGCAAATACGGATGCACAGGCTTTGGCTATGTCAAAGGCTGAACGTGTTATCCAACTTGGGGCAGCTGTGACAGAAGGTTTGGGTGCTGGGGCTTTGCCTGAAGTTGGACAAGCGGCGGCGGAGGAATGTATTGATGAAATTATTGATCATCTTGCAGACTCTCATATGGTTTTCATTACTGCTGGTATGGGGGGAGGAACTGGAACAGGAGCTGCTCCCGTTGTTGCTCGCGCAGCGCGTGAAAAAGGTATTTTGACTGTTGGTGTTGTGACAAAGCCTTTTCAGTTTGAAGGGGCACGTCGTATGAAAACGGCAGAGGCTGGTATTGAAGAATTACAAAAGTCTGTCGATACATTGATTGTTATTCCCAATCAAAATCTTTTCCGTATTGCAAATGATAAGACAACGTTTGCTGATGCTTTTGCTATGGCTGACCAAGTGCTTTATTCTGGTGTTGCTTCCATTACGGATTTGATGATTAAAGAGGGTTTGATTAACCTTGATTTTGCTGATGTTCGTTCTGTTATGCACGAAATGGGTCGAGCCATGATGGGAACCGGTGAGGCATCTGGTGATGGGCGTGCTTTGGCTGCGGCTGAAGCTGCTATTGCAAATCCATTGTTGGATGATACCTCTATGCGTGGGGCGCGTGGTTTATTGATTTCTATTACGGGTGGTCGTGATATGACTCTCTTTGAGGTTGATGAAGCTGCTAATCGTATTCGTGAAGAAGTAGATGCTGATGCGAATGTGATCTTTGGCGCTATTGATGATGAGTCATTGGAAGGTGTTATTCGTGTTTCTGTGGTTGCCACCGGTATTGATCGTGAAGTTAGTGATGTTGTTCAGTCCTCTCATCCTCAGATTCAAAGACCTGCTTCTTCAATACGCAAGAGCGATCCTGGAACGTCACACAGTTCTTTTCATGTTCAGTCATCGCCTCTGCGTTCTGAGTCAATGGTAGAAGTGATCGAATCACTTGAAATAGAGAAGGGTAAATCAACCGGAGAACAGTTCCGTCCCAAAAGTCAAATTTTTGCACAACCTGCAGAAGCAATGACGACACGAAGTGCCACGAATGCTGTTGCGTATGGTTCAAATGCTGTTCAGGAACAGAGATCCAATGTGCCTCGTATGCAAGTAAGCCGTGGTTCTCAACAGGCGATGACGGCTCCTGTGAGTATGGAGGCAACAGCACATGTTCTTGATGAGATGACAGGGGTTGTGAAGCAAAAAGAAAAGCCAGTGCAACCAAAACAAATGCAACAAATGCAAGCGCGCGCTCCAATGCGTATGCCTGAGTTAAAGGATTTTCCTCCTGTTGCTCATGGACAAAGTCAAAGAACATTTGTGACTGATCAAGGTCCTCGTAATCTTTGGCAGCGTTTGAAACAGAGCTTGACACATCGTGAAGAAGCTGAGCCAGAAGCGAGGCTGGAGCCTGCTGTTAGATCGTCTCAGCAGAAAGATTCTCATGTTTACAATAAAAATTCTCAGGCGCTTTCTCAAGATGCTTCTGTTTATGTTCCACGTCGTTCTGGTGAGCTGCATCCTCAGGTACCACAAGATCAGCGTACTTTTATAAGTGAAGAAGATCAGTTGGAAATACCAGCATTTTTACGTCGTCAGGCAAATTAATTGATGAAAAATGAGGTAAAGTAAGAAATTTTATTATTTCTTTAATGCTCAGTCAAAAATTATACAGTAAAATATATTACTGTTTTTTGGATAAAATACTTTGTTTTAAAAAGACCGCTTACAATAAGCGGTTTTTTTTTTATTATTTACTATGAATATTTTTTATAGTTTTATAAATTTTGTTAAAAGATGTACAAGCAATTTAATAAAATGATATGATGAATTTAGTACCAAAATATCAATCTACTCTTAAAAAAGCAGTAACATTTAAGGGGATTGGCGTTCATAGTGGCTGTTTGTCAGTGGTAAAGGTTTGTCCAGCGGATGTTGGGTGTGGTATTGTTTTTAAGCGTTGTGGATTAGACGGAACAGAGAAAATATTTCAAGCCCATGCATCGCAAACAGGAAAAACTGAATTATCAACAGTACTTGGAGATGGAGATGTAAGGGTTGAAACAATTGAACATTTGATGGCGGCAATTGCTGCTTATAATTTGGATAATCTTGTTATTGAAGTGTCACATAATGAGATTCCTATTTTGGATGGTTCAGCGTGGCTATATTGCCAAGCTTTTGAAGATGTTGGTATTGTACAGCAAAATGCGTTGCGTTCTTATTTCATTATAAAAAAGCCCGTGCGGGTTGAAGGAGCTCATGGTGTTGCAGAGCTTTTGCCATTCGATGGACGTCGTTTTGATATAACGATCTCTTTTCCTTCTTCTGTTATTGGTAAGCAACATTTCAGTTTTGATCTTACCACACGAGGGTTTAGGGATGATTTGTCACGTGCGCGCACTTTTGGTTTTATCAAAGACGTGGAAGAATTAAGGCTTTCTGGAAAGGCGAGAGGCGCTTCTTTGGAAAATTCTCTTGTTATCGACCTTAATGATAAAATTTTAAATCCCGATGGTCCTTATTGGGAGAATGAATGTGTTCGGCACAAGATGCTTGATGCGATTGGTGATACTGCTTTGCTTGGGGCACCTTTTATTGGATTATTTCGTTCTTATTGTAGTGGGCATAGAATTAATGCGCAATTGGTGAAGGCTGTTTTGGCAGACGAATCATATTATGAAAAAAGCTTTTTAGAGAAAAAGTAAAAAAATTGGCAAGATTTTTTTATCGTTTATTTGATTTTTAAGGGGATGATTGACCTAAACTGCTAAATTGGTTATGTGGATTTTAAAGTGATATGGTATAAAACCTTTGATAAATTGTTTTTGCTACAAGGTGATATTCTGTGGAGGCCGGAAAAACTATGAAAAAATCTCATGTGTGCATTGGAAATATGACATATAGAAAATCTAACATTGTACGCAAGATATTGGGGGTGGTGCTTTTGGGAAGCACCTGTATGTTAGCGGGATGCCTCTTTAAAGAGAAAAATACCCTTGATCCATCTGCTTATGTTTTGAAAATAGAGCCACCAGATGTTCTCTATAATCAGGCGCTTGCTAGCCTTGAAAGTGGGCGGCTTGGGGATGCATCGAAGAAGTTTTTGAAGATTGAAAAACAGTACGCTTATACAGACTGGGGACGTAAATCTTTGGTCATGGGTGCTTTTACTAATTATCGACTCGGAAAGTATGATGATTCAATTAGTATGGCTCAACGCTATATTACTCTTTATCCAGGGTCGACTGACTCGGCTTATGCATACTATATTATTGGTCTTTCTTCTTTCCGTCGGATTCCTGATGTTACACGTGATCAACGTGATACGAAACGTGCTATTGCTGCTATGCAGCTTCTTATAGAGCGCTATCCAAATTCTGAATATGTCAAGGATGCTAAGGATAAAATCCGTTTTGG
>NZ_JBHIOI010000025.1:0-6644 GCF_042195415.1 Bartonella sp. CE47NXGY
TCTTTAACAGCATCAACAGCCTTATCAACAGCGTCAGTGGCTTTTTCCAACACATCAGATGCTGCTTTATCGGCTGCATCAGGTGCTTTCTTCACGTCATCAGTTGCCTTATCAACTGCATCAACTTTATCCGTATCATGTGCAGGATATTCGGAAGCCTTTCGTGCCGCACTTTGAACAAGTGAAGTAGAACAAGCTATGAAAACCCCCATATAAAAGAGTGTTTTCCAATTGATTTTACGATACATTCTTTTTTCCCCTTAAGAGCTTATTGAATAGTTGAAACAAACAATCTTCTTTTTAATGATTATTCATGTCACTCAACGTTGTCACAGCACGTCGATTTTGATTCCAACAGGAAATATCATCACATACTGCTACAGGTCTTTCTTTTCCGTAAGAAATTGTTTGAATCCGTTGTGCGGACACACCAAGAGACACCAAATAGTTTCGCACAGCAACAGCACGGCGCTGTCCAAGTGCCAAGTTATATTCACGTGTTCCCCTCTCATCAGCATGACCTTCGATCATAATAGAATAATAAGGATAATGAAGCAACCATTCTGCTTGGCGCGTTAAAATACGTTCAGCATCAGCATCAAGTGAAGAAGAATCGAGACCAAAAAACACGCGATCACCCACATTAACCGTAAATTCTTGTCCTGAGCCTGGTGACACCTGATTCAAACCAGCATCATTCATATAAGCGCCATTCATACCGTTAAGTGCACCAACATTTTTTTTGCCACACCCACCCAGGCATAGTGAGAAAAGAAAGAGGATAGCTAAGGAATGAGAGATGGTTTTTTTGGTAGAGCGCATAGTCCGTTTCTCCTTGAATTTCGTAAAGAAGGGTCAATTCTTAAAAATATTTTTAAGAATAACCGTTAATTCCTAATGAAGAAGAAATTTTTTCTGTTTTTTCGTCCTCATTTTTACTTTTAAGTCTCTGCCAATTTTTCTTCTCTTCAGCCATTCCTCTAACATTTCCATAAGAAATGTTTCCCTTATGCGTCATGGCTTTTTATGCATCATCTTGATCTTGACGATTTTTTTGCAGCGCGTTCAGCTTTGCAAAAACTTTATCAGCGTCAAAAGTCTTATGCAGATTTTCTTCACTCTCATTTTCCTCTAGAGCAGCGTTTTCCGTCACAGAAGCGGGAAGCAACGACCTATCTTCTTCTGCTGCAACAGGACGATTTTTCGCCGCACGCTGGAGCTCAAAATCTAAATCGATTTGCGAACACAAACCAAGTCCTACAGGATCAAGAGGAACCAAATTTGCACTATTCCAATGGGTTCTAAGGCGGATTTGTTCAATTGTCGCTTTTGTTGTCCCAATCAACCGTGCAATTTGCGCATCTTTCAACTCGGGATGGTTCGTAACCAACCATAGGATACCATTGGGACGATCTTGGCGTCGAGAAAGAGGGATATAGCGCGCCCCTTTACGTTTTTTTTCAGGAATATGCACCCTCGATTGAGAAATTTTCAATCGTGCGTTTTGATCAGCCTCCACCCGTGCAATTTCACTGCGCGTCAATTGCCCAGAACTAATCGGATCTAAACCTTTAATACCATAAGCCGCATCACCATCGGCAATAGCTTTTACTTCCAAGACATGCAATTTACAAAATTCTGCAATCTGATCAAAAGAAAGAGCTGTATTATCAACCAACCAAACAGCTGTTGCTTTGGGCATCAAAAGTTGCGTTGCCATTTTTATAAATCCTCTTCTGCGCCTCTTCTATGAGGCAGGTTACCGCCCACTCAAGAGCACTGGAACTTTTTTATATGTTTAGGTCTCTCCAACCACTCCTAAAACAAAGCGCGGCATGGAATAAACCATTTTGCTATGAGATTACATTCTGTTATAGCGTTATTTTTGCTCAACGACAAGAGATCTCTCTTGTAATGATCCTCAACTAAGGTGTCTTTACCTTTAAGATGAATTTTCTTATAAAGGGTTTATTCGATTATTTCACCTCATGCTGTGGCACATTTATTCTGGTGGGATGCATGCTTTATCGCCTTAAATTCTAAGGAGTATCCAACTGGCAAAAAAGCCCTCAAATAGGAAGGAAAACTATGGCAGGCCATTCACAATTTAAAAATATTATGCACCGTAAAGGGCGTCAAGATGCAATGCGCTCGAAAATATTTTCTAAGCTTGCACGCGAAATTACCGTAGCAGCAAAACAAGGTGCTCCTGATCCAGCCATGAATCCACGTTTAAGGCTGGCTGTTCAAAATGCCAAAGCACAATCGATGCCGAAAGATAATATTGAACGCGCAATTAAAAAAGCGTCAGGCGCCGATGTCGAAAATTATGATGAAGTACGCTATGAGGGCTATGGACCAGGCGGCGTTGCCGTCATTGTTGAAGCTTTAACTGATAACCGCAACCGCACCGCTTCAAATGTGCGCGCCGCCTTCACAAAATCAGGAGGAGCCTTAGGGGAAACAGGATCGGTCAGTTTCATGTTTAATCGGATTGGTGAAATAATCTATAAGCCAGAAGCAGGAACAGCCGATAACATCATGGATGCAGCAATTGAAGCCGGTGCCGAAGATGTGCAATCAGAAGAAACCGGACATCATATTACCTGCGCCTTTGAAGATATTGGTGAAGTTTCCAAAACACTTGAAGCAAAACTTGGTGAAGCAGAATCGATTAAAACGATTTGGAAAGCCACCACCCTTGCACCAATAGATGAAGAAAAAGCTTTGTCCGTTTTACGGCTGATTTCAACATTAGAAGAAGATGATGATGTGCAAAATGTTTATGCCAATTTTGATGTCAGTGATGAGATTTTGGCAAAATTGTCTGTATAATTCCCATCATTTGCATAAGCCTTCTCTTCATGCATGAGGGCTTCAAAAGCATCTGTCACCCCTCCTCTTTATCCGCACATATAAAAGCCCCGCGTCAATAGCGGGGTAAGCCATTGATGCAACAAGAAACCACAATCAATCGCAGAAAACATAATCCCAAAAAGAAAAGCATACAAAACTCTGTAGCCTCACGCCTTTCTTACATGCCCCAAAGATTATCCCTATATCCCCTCTCTATTTGATCTTTTTGTTCTTTAAGATTAACCTCCTCTCCCCACCCTCAAGTGATGAAAATGATCTAGCCTCTAAACAATTGGGATTTTCCTAACGTATTCCTATGACGAATCACTCATAAAATTCACTTGAAACTTAAGGCTCAACAAACATGCACTCCCCTAAATATTCGCCACGCACTTAAAAACACTTAGAATATATCAAGGAGGTTTATACGCCCTATATCCCCACACCTCAAAGAGCAGTGTTTTTACAACATCACAGAATAAAAATAAGCAAATGGAAAGCCAGAGCTGATTGTTTAGCAAAGTATTGTATAAAAAGCTGGTACATCTCTCTAATCTGTTGCGGATAAATTTTTGACTTTATGGCATTAACTTTATGGCATCGTATATTTCTAAAATAACGTCATTTATCTTAAAAATCTGTCCTTTTGCTCTTACCAATCAATCAATATTCAGACCTAAAACAACCGCGTTTGCATAAAACACATCAAAGAGCAACAGCCCCCCTGACAAGAGGACTCTTCACAAACAAAATCGAAGAGGAAGTTTAAAAAAATATATATAGCGACACTTTGAATAAAAAGTTGAACTCTAGAGATCTTAGAATTTTCGGCTCTATTTTTTCAAGGTCTTGTTTTGAATTTTTTTAAGCATTTTCCCCCAAGGAAATTCCATTATCGATCAACAACCATAGATGATAGATGAAATCTACATAACTCCCCATACCCACTATAATCAATTCCTTCTTTTAAATAATTAAAAACTATTGAGATTGTGTAAACTTGAGACTGTATAGACTATATTCCTTCTATCTTCTGTTTTTAAGCATTTTGTTTTACTGTATATTGAGCAAAGGCGACCATGCTGGATCTGAAGCATCATTGGGGGTGGGTAATTGACGTTCATTGCGACCCGTAATATCAATCGTATAAATTTTTGGTCCCATACCGGGATTTTTGCGAAAGAACATCAGCACACGACCATTAGGGGCCCACGTTGGTCCTTCATTGTGAAACCCCGTGGTTAAAATTCGTTCTCCTTGTCCATCAGGGCGCATAACACCGATAGAAAATTGTCCGCTTAATTGTTTTGTAAAGGCGATATAGTCACCCCGTGGAGACCAAATAGGTGTTGAATAACTCCCCTCGTTTAAAGAAATACGTTGAATATCACTCCCATCCGCATTCATTTTATAGATTTGCGGCTTTCCACTACGATCTGAAGAAAAGACAATTTGTTTTCCATCCGGTGAATAAGAAGCAGAAGTATCAATAGCAGAAGTTGTTGTAAGTCGCGTCATCGTACGGGTTCGTAAATCCATAGTGTAAAGATTGGCACTCCCATCATTTTGTAACAAACTCATGATAACTTTTTGTCCATCAGAAGAAAAACGTGGAGCAATTGTCATGTTATTAAACGTTCCGATCAACTCTCTTTGCCCCATTTCAATTTGTTGGAGATAAACATGAGGTACTTGATTGTCCTCGTAAGCCATATAGGTCAATTCTTGTCTTTTTGGTGAAAACCGCGGTGTAAGCACCAATTCACTTCCATCAGACATATAAATCAAATTTGCTCCATCTTGATCCATCATTGCTAAACGTTTAATGCGTGCATTTTGAGGACCTGTTTCATCGATAAAAACAATCCTTGTATCAAAATAACCACTTTCTCCTGTCATCTCACTATAGATCTCATCTGCGATCATATGTGCCACACGCCGCCAACGTTCTGTCGCAGTATAAAAACGCCGTCCTTTCAATTGTCTTTGTCCAAACACATCCCATAAACGAAAATCGACCCTCAAACGTCCATCGATTTCTCTCATGACTTGCCCAGTAACTAAACCTTGCGCTTTTATTTTCTGCCAAGAAGCAAAATGTGGTTGTTTATTAGGATTAGAAATGTTTTCAAAAAAATTTGCTTTATCAAGCGGTAAAAACAGCCCCGACCGTTCGAGATCGGCTGTCACCACAGCAGATATTTTCAACCCAATCGAATCATTGGAAATAAAGTCTGTAATTGCAATGGGAATGGGATTAAAATCAGCGCTCGAAATAGTTCCTTTCAATTGCGCATAACCCGATGAAATACTTGAAAGCCACAACCCACAAGTGACAATAAACCAAGCAAAAACTTTATGTCTCGTTATAGTCATCATGGAATGTGTCCTTTCGTTAAGCGCTTTTTTCTCGTTTATCATCTTATTTCTTGGAGGGGATCAACATTAAAGTCAAAACCTTGCCCCCATAGATCATATTGATCACGTGGGAGATCTGCATAAGGTTGGCATGAAAAGACAGCAGCATACACCTGCCTTATCATAATAGCTTGTTGACTCTCAAGGCCGCTTACGGGATCAATGATAGGATCGCCCACAACCATCCCTTCACGGTCTAAATAAAATCGCAACCGCACGACCGGACGATTTTTTAAATCGCCGCCAAGCGCCACAAGTTTAAGCTTCTGTTGAATACATCCCCCCACAATATTGACCAATGTTTGTGCCATTTTTGTGGTATCATTAATATTTTTTCTTGCACCCAAAGCTTCTGGTGTATGAGAACGTTTTGCTCCCCCTCCTTGTGACCGCGCACGATTGAGCAAATTATTTTCCTCCAGAGCTAAAATATCTTCAATGGTCTGTTTCTCTTGGTTTTTCTTGTTAAGCTTTGGCGTCTTTTGATTCAATGCAGCCTCATTCTTCTTTGGAAATTCTCCGTCAAACTTTGGTTTAAACTGTGGAAGAAGAGATTTTTCTGGAAGTACAATTTTGGGCGCTTGATGAACAATCTGCTCTGCTGGTACTTTTGGGACCGTTGGAGCCAATTCTTTTGGCGATATCATTTCTTCATTTTTGTGCGCAGGCTTGAGCGCAACCTTAGAGGCATCCTCCGGTGCCTCCAAAGGCGTCTCAGGTGCAACCTTGGGCGCATCCTCCGGTGCCTCCAAAGGCATCTCAGGTGCAACCTTGGGCGCATCCTCCGGTGGTGCCTCCAAAGGCATCTCAGGTGCAGCCTTGGGCGCATCCTCCGGTGGTGCCTCCAAAGGCATCTCAGGCGCAACCTTGGGCGCATCCTCCGGTGGTGCCTCCAAAGGCATCTCAGGTGCAGCCTTGGGCGCATCCTCCGGTGGTGCCTCCAAAGGCATCTCAGGCGCAACCTTGGGTGCATCCTCCAGTGCCTCCAAAGGCATCTCAGGCGCAACCTTGGGTGCATCCTCTGTTTTTGCTTCTAATAATTCTGGTTTTGTAAGTTCTGGTGCAAATGTTTCTGACGTGTTCTCGCTTGATGGTGGCGATGCTGTTTCAACGGGACGCAGCTTTTCCTCTGGTTGAAACGGTGCAAGACTATCTATTTGTCCCTCTCCAATATGGCGTGCATCTTCTTTCTCTTGTGGTTGCATAGTTGGTTTGACGGCAGGGATTGCACGGATAGGAGCCTTCACGGCTCCTTGTTGAGAAGAAAACTCGTCCACCAAAGGAGCAAGAGTGATGGGAATTGCTTCCAACGGTTGTGGTAAAGAGACAGAGCTTGTAAACTGAATAGCTCCCCAACTGAGAAAAATGAC
>NZ_JBHIOI010000025.1:6744-23243 GCF_042195415.1 Bartonella sp. CE47NXGY
ATGGGAATTGCTTCCAACGGTTGTGGTAAAGAGACAGAGCTTGTAAACTGAATAGCTCCCCAACTGAGAAAAATGACATGGACCACAAGGGATAAAGCCAAGCCTCGTTTCATACTATGATAGGAGTCTTTGTTCATTCTTTATGCCTTACTTATGCCTTACATTTTTTCATTTTTAATCACTCTATGCTCTTTTAAAAACATCTTAAAAACAACCGGTTATGCACAATTTTATTACTTATTATTTATTGTGCTAAACTTGCTAACGCAACTTGAGAAAACCCCGCTTTTTGAATATCTGCCAGCAGTTTTAATACTTGCTGATATTCAACAGTTTTAGCAACCCGTACAAAAACCCGTTGATCTTTTTGTGTAGCATCTGCTTCCAGAAGAGTTTTCAGGTGTGCAATCAGGGACTGTGACGTTTCATAATAATCTTGATTAATGGCAAAGCGCCCTTGCGCGTCAAGTGAAACCGTAAGAGGTGTTTTTTGAGCTCGTACGGGACCCGCTTGACTACGAGGCAAATCTAGAGGAACACCGTTCACTAAAAGGGGGGCAGAGACCATAAAAATAATCAACAAGACCAGCATGACATCCACAAAAGGAGTGACATTGATCTCACTCATCAGTTGGCTTCGTGAATGATGCCGCCTACGTGTATTTTTGCGAGAAGAAGAAGCAACAGAAAAGCCCATGGGATAAGATCCTTTTTATAAAGAGGAAGGTGCTGTGCGTGTTTCATCAATACGCCGCGATACAATTGTTGAAAATTCATCGGCAAAATTTTCTATTTGTGCAATGATGCGCGCACTTTCATGAGTCAACTTGTTATAAGCAATAACAGCTGGAATTGCTGCAAACAAACCAATAGCGGTTGCCAAAAGCGCTTCTGCAATCCCTGGCGCGACAATGGCAAGTGATGTATTTTGAGAAGCTGAAATAGAAAGAAAAGACTCCATAATACCAATAACTGTTCCAAAAAGTCCGATAAAAGGTCCCGCAGATCCCAGTGTCGCAAGAAAACTTAATTTTGATTCTATTTTTTCACTTTCACGTCCCAGCGTCAAATCCATAGCCTTATCAATTCTGCTCTGCAAACTTTTCGATGTATGGGTCCCTTTTTCAAGAGATTTTTTCCATTCAACCATTGCTGCCATAAAAACTGCGGATATACTATTGGTACGTTGACTTTTGCATGATGCATAAAGATCTTCTAGCGCTTTGCCAGACCAAAATGTGCGTTCAAACTGCTTTATTTCACGCCGTATTCTCCGATACGTAAAAATTTTATCAAAAATAATTGCCCAACTCCAGATAGAAGCGAGCAGCAACCCGATCATAACACCTTTCACGATCCAACTCGCTTGCATAAACAAATGCAACATTCCAATTGTTTCCGGATTTGTTAGTTCACCATGCGGCATAATTTTTGTCCCTCTAAATGAAAGATGCATTTTTAAAATTTATAAAACAGATTATTTTATAGTTTCTAAATTTAAGTAAAGACTCTAGTCTCACATAAATCCATGCGCTAAAACAAGACTTGTTTCTTAAATTTCCTTAAAAAGTGATGACGAGAGACATCCCTCAATGCACGCCCCTCTCATTTCACAACAGCATTTATGAAAAATATAACGATCAGGATTTCTCCATAAATGCTATAAAAATAAAAGACATAAAAATGCATGATATAAAATCTATTATGCACCCCATCTTTACGCTTATGAAAAGAACGCTAAATCATCATACGCGTTTTAAGCTTAAAATACAGCGATAAGTCTTAGCACTTGAAAAGATTCATAAGAAGCATTTTATTCCTTTCTTAAGTATTTTTGTATCCACTCACCAACTCCGCTTGTGACATGTAAGAAAATGTTTTTGATTAATTCGCGGCAATAGAGCTTGAAAAGAAAAAATTTTACAAGTTTCAGAATTATCTAAAAGTGACAACGCAATGAATTATCATTGTAAACAAATATGTTATCATCATAAAAGATGACGCTTTGCCTCAGGCTATTATTTCTCTCATTTTCCATCGAATTGAATACGGGGTACACCATCGGGCACAAAAAACGATACTAAACCACCCTACCACACCTCACAACAATGCGCCTCCCCCATGCACCCCCCTATTATAAGTCCTATATAATCTAGTGTAAGTCTCATGTAATCTCATTGTGTTGTGAATTAGCCCCTTTCAATGCCTATCATCTCTCTGGCACCATGGTATAACGTACAAGCTTCCGTGACATGAAAAAAGCCTTTTCACGTCTTTACTTCATGAAAACCAGCTTCTTCGCTCTCTTTGCTCACTTGCGATATTTGATCATTATTGCATTGAAAATGATACATAAGGAACATTTTTACAATTTTTTCAATGATTTTTATTGCTCTCTTATGATGCGTAAGCAAATGATTTTAATTGTTTCAACATGAACAGATTTGAAATGTAAAGTATTTTATTCTATTCCTCTATTAGGGTTTGTACCCGTGAGAAGTGATAATTTATCTTTCTAAGTCAATATATTATATAGAATAATATGCTTTTGAAACTTTAAATCAAGAATGCATTTCTGCTTTGTATACATTGATCTCTCACTCATTTACTACGCTTAGAAGCGCACATAAAGTGATGCATTATAGATAGAAATGGATGAAACACGCGCTCTTGTGATGCCAAATGACAATCCAGTAAAAAAAACAAATCAAATTGCTTAAAAACACCCTTTGGGTGTTTTTAAGACAATTTTCGACCTAATGGCTTATTATCACTTTATTGCAATATTGCGCTGGGTATGTGCATTTTTATAAAAATAAATCTTAATCCATTTTTATTTCTTTTTATATTTTGTACTTTTTCGCTGCTTTCCGATGCCAACAAACCTTTCTTCAAAAGAAAGAAAATATCTTGAGTTTATAGAAGAAAATGGATGATATGACATTGTTTTTGAATCATAACATGGATAGGGCGTGTTTAATTTTGTGGGATATCATCTTCAATTTATTGTAGTTATTGTAGCAGAGGTGCTTTCTTTTGCTGTATCGTGTAACCTTGTTAGAAAACATCTAGGCTATGATAAATGTATAGTCTTAGATTATAGATTACTTTATATCTGCTGATCTCTCCTGAAACTCGCTAATTCAATGAATCACACTTTTAACCAAGCATTTTTGCAAAAAGTTCTTTGGGTAAACGTCGCGGTTTTGCCTCCTCATTAATCAGAGCAATTTCAACTTTGGCTGTTACCAACGTAGTCATCTCATGCAAAATAGATTGCTCCATAAAAAAGCGGGCCCCTTGGATATGAGTAACACGTGTTTTAACGACTAAAAGATGATCAATTTTAGCGGGTCTTGAAAAATTAATTTCCATATGACGAACAACAAAAAACAGTTTTTCCCCCTCACCCCCTGCTGCTAACATCTTATTATTAAAACCGGTATCCCGTAAAAACTCTGAACGTCCTCGTTCAAAAAACTCAAGATAACGCGCATGATAAACTACACCGGAAAAATCTGTATCCGCAACATAAACGCGGACCTGAAAATTATGAAAAGCGTTTGTATGATTGCTCTTAAAAGGTGTTATTTCTGTCATCGACTTCATATCCCATAAAATCATCTAATATAGCAAATTATCTATCAATCAAAAGATTGAACACATTTTTGTGTTGAAGTTGTGAAAAGCAAAAAATCTTTAATAGTGCCAAACCTTTTTAGCCAGAATATGCTAAAAGAAGGCACGTCTCTTGTATTTTATGACCTTGCTATAAAATATTCACATAGTTTCTTTTAATAAAGAGAATGTCTTAGTCATCTTCCCCATCCCATAAAGATGTCTGAAGTGATGAATTGTCTTGAGCATCAGAAAGTTGAGAACGCCTTTGTATAGACGTTGTAGAGGCTGGAGCAGAAAGCCCTAAATGGCTCCAAGCCTTTTCAGTTAGAATGCGTCCACGAGCGGTTCTTTGAATAAAACCTTGTTGGAGCAAATACGGTTCAACAATATCTTCAATGGCATCGCGTGGTTCTGATAAAGCAGCAGCAATCGTTTCAATCCCCACCGGTCCCCCTAAAAAAGTTTCCGCAATCAGGAGCAAGTAGCGGCGGTCAAGCGGATCAAGCCCAAGATGATCAACCTCAAGGCGCGAAAGGGCTTCATCGGCGATTTTTTGGTCAATTTGTTTTGCCTGTTTAACCAGAGCAAAATCACAAACGCGCCGTAAAAGCCGTCCGGCAATACGAGGCGTCCCGCGTGCTCGGCGTGCAATTTCATGAGCACCATCATCACTGATCTTAACGGCAAAAAGTCGTGCATTACGCTGCACAATATATTCCAATTCTTCTATCGTATAAAAATTGAGACGAATTGGGATGCCAAAACGGTCTCGTAGAGGTGTGGTTAAAAGCCCCAAACGTGTGGTTGCTGCCACCAAAGTAAATTTAGCCAGATCAATTTTCACCGAGCGTGCGGCCGGCCCCTCCCCAATGATCAAATCAAGTTGATAATCTTCCATGGCTGGATAAAGAATTTCCTCAATCGCCGGATTTAAGCGATGAATTTCATCAATAAACAAGACATCACGTTCTTCAAGATTGGTCAAGAGAGCTGCTAAATCTCCTGCTTTAGCGATGACCGGCCCTGAAGTAGAGCGAAAATTAACGCCTAATTCTTTTGCCATAATCTGTGAAAGCGTTGTTTTTCCCAACCCCGGTGGCCCTACAAACAAAACGTGATCCAGCGCTTCTTGCCGCGTTTTTGCTGCTTCAATAAATATTTTTAAATTAGCCCGCGCCGCTTCTTGACCAATAAAGTCATCGAGAACTTGTGGCCTCAAGGAACGATCTGGATCGTTAGGAAGGGGGGCGGAACCCAGAAGGCGTTTATCTTCATCTTTATGCATTGTTACCTTGATTTTAAGTAGGAGAAGAAAGCAATTTGAGACTATGGCGGATCAGCAGGGCAGAAGAAACAGTTTCCCCCTCAAGAGCATTCATCGCAAGAGCAAGAGCACGAGATGCATGCTCCCGTTCAAACCCTAGCTTCATCAACGCGGAAAGCGCATCATGCGCAGGTTGATTGGTCATCTCACGCTGAGAAACCGAAACAGTCTTGACAGCTTGTTCAAAGGGGAGTGTTTTACTTTTCAGTTCACCCACAATTCTTTCACTGACTTTTTTACCAACGCCTGGCGCTCGACTAATCATCGCAACATCGTTTAAAGCAATAGCCTGTGCAAGTTCATCTGGCGATAAAGTACCCAAGATTGCCAAAGCAACCTTTGCCCCTACTCCAGGAACATTTTGTAGAAGACAAAACCACTCCTGTTCAGCTCTTGTAGCAAAACCAAAAAGACGGATTGCGTCTTCCCGAACATGCGTTTCAATAAAAAGGCTTAACGCCTCCCCAACAGAGGGTAAAGAAGGACGCAGCCGATTTGACACAAAAACAACATACCCCACACCGTGAACATCAAGAAGGATATGATCATCAAAGATATGTTCAAGAGTGCCCTTTAATTTGCCAATCATGCTTCCACCCCACTCATATCGCCATCCTTGCCTGATAAGATCGGTCAATACTGTTACGGTGCATACTATGACAAAGAGCAAGAGCAAGAGCATCAGCCGCATCACTGCTATCAAATTCAGCCCGTGGGAGGAGAACTTTGACCATCATATGGATTTGTTCTTTAGCCCCATGTCCAACCCCAATAACTGATTTTTTCACTTTGTTGGGCGCATATTCAAAAACAGGAAGATTTGCTTGCGCAGGAACCAGCAGTGCAATTGCACGCGCTTGGCCAAGTTTTAAAGTTGCTGTAGCATCTTTGTTGACAAATACATGTTCTACAGCGGCTTCATGGGGCATAAATTGATGCACAACCTCTGAAAGACCTTTGTGGATCTGACATAGTCTGGAAGCCAGCTCACACTGTACATCAGAAGAAACCGTCCCTGCTGCAATAAACTGAAGACGATTACCCGCAACATCGATAACGCCCCACCCTGTACGCCGTAATCCGGGATCAATGCCTATAATACGAATCGTCTCTGCCATAAACTACAGTCTATACACTTTTCCCCCCTGTGAATAAAGATGTGAATAAAGACAAGACCACAAAGAAAACAGCAACCCAAGACAAAACCAGTAAAAAGATAATCATATCCCCCAAATTTATACAATTATAACACACAACGAACAGCATCTTTATGGAATACACTTTATGAAGCATAACTGAAATCAATCAAAACCATTCACACATCACAAGCAAGCACCTTATCAAGCACCCTCTAAAGCATAAAAATTCCCTTTCTGTATCATTTCCAATGCCATAATGGTTAAACATCGCAAACGAGCAAATAGATCAGTGCTGGATTGCACATTCATAAGTATAAAGAGGCTATGCAATGGATAGTATACACTTTACGGAAACTTTTTACATTATAGCATGACGCTACCACAATAACTCAACACATTGATTTACAAAGATAATTAATTATTTTGTATGTTGCATAAGAATCCCGAATATCCTAAGATTTTCTCATTACAAATCTGTTTATATTGAAGCAATCAAAACCATTCTCTTACATATGAAACGTGGGATTGCCGTATAGAGTGAAACTGTACAAGACAGGACTAAAAATGCCTCTAATGAATTGTCTCAAGTTCCAAAAGCTGTTGCAACATTGGGGACTGGCAAAGATGATGATAGTGCCGGCTTTTTCCTTTGCAAGCGTAAAAATGAGAGAGGCTCAACGAATGTGAATAAGAACTGAGAGGTGTTTTTGAGTACACTCATCACACCACAATGACATTGCATATAGAGGGACATTGCATGGGGGCACAGGGAACCCATGGGGCATTCATTATATGGCACTTTATTTTGGATATTTTACTTTACGCGAGGAAAAATAACTTCCATTCAAAACAAAAGAAGCCCCAAAACTGCAACAATGTGTATCATCCTCATTAACACACACTTTACAGCAGCTTTATAGGCATAAATTATAGAGCATAAATAAATTGATGTACAAGCCCCTGCTCTATCTCAGAGCCAAAACAAAATCACACGATAGATCAACAGAAAGTGTTCCAGCTGCAATCAACCAAAGTCGATTTCCCACAAAACCAACCATACTCCATCCCATGCCATAATTTACAATCAATACCTATACCCTTCAGCTATAAGCTCAAGATATTTCTACGCCAAATAGAAATTAGGCAGAAAAAAACACTCTAGTTTGGTTTTAGTTGTGAAATTTCGGTTGTAAAAAAAAATGGGTATACTGCTCTAAATATCGTAAGAAAGAAGCAAGGAGCTATTCTTCTCAGCACGCCCAAAAGCTGTTTTGAGCAATTCGATTTATTTTCCCACTAGATTATCATCGTTCAAGATAAAGCCACCGCTTATTGACCAAAGTGCTTAAACTACAGCAGCATCTCTAAATGAAAAAAATGCACGCTTCTAAACGTAATGAATGAGAACAAATTGACGGAAAGTTTCTGGCAATTCATGCCAATGAGGGGTTTCAAGTTCCAATGTCGGTGTATGAAGTGACACTTTTACAATTTCTTTTTTTTATTTGTTCTGATGATATTTCTCCTTCGCACAAAGCAAGGGGAGTCCCTCTAAGAACGCCCAAAGGCTGTTTTGAGCAATTCGATTTGTTTTCCCACTGGATTATCATCTTCTAGAGCAGAGGAGGCCGCAGTTTCCCACCCAGCACGCATATAGGTTATGCGCGCTTCTAAACGCAATGAATGAGAAACAAATTGGCGAAAAGTTTCTGGCAGTTCTTGCCAATGAGGGGTTTCAAGTTCCAATGTCGGTGTATGAAGAGATACTTTTACAATTTCTTTTTTTATTTGTTCTGATGACATTTCCCCTTCACGCTCTGCGCGAAGAAGAAGGAGTTGAGAAGCGATTTGCATAAGTCGTGTACTTAAATACATAGCCTCTTTCGCATAAACTGCAGAAACCTCTGCCGAAAGAGAGCGTGCTACTAATTTCCCTTCTGAGTCAATATACGCTGCGGTTTTTTCAATCAGCGCCATTGTTTCTTCATAGAGACGATTAAAAGCATTTTCAAAAGCATTATGCTCAATCATGATAATAGGTTCATCATATGGACGTTTATGTACACTCACGCTTTTATACTCCAAGTATCAGCACAAAATCACACCCCTTAACGAATAGAGTATTAAAAAGTTTCTTTTGTTGCTGTATAGAACGCTTTTTTTTAAAACTGCTACCTCTTTTAATTTTTTTGCGCAACGCACTTTTTATACTAAGGTTAACGTGCCCAATAAACACTACAGGAATATTTTTTATAAACGGATCATTTTCCTTGAAAAGGACCACTGCCAAGATTGCCGTTTTTCACAATAATAAGCGACTCCAAATTGCAAAGCAATACCCGTTATTATTAAGAGGGTATCGGAAAAAAACGTTTCTGTCATCACTGTTTTTATAATTTGTCCAAACATCGCAAAAATGGTTCCCGTTACAAAGACCGGTAAACTATGTTTTCCTAAAATTGCTAAAGGATGTTTTGGAGAGACATAAAACCATTTATTGATGCGCGGCAAAGAAAGAATGAGAAAGGCTAATGCAAGAACATGGAGTAAACGTGGCAAGCTTAAAAAGGTTTTATTAAAGTTCAACAATGGGGAAGACCAGCCAAGCCACCCCAAAATGCCCCACCAATTTAAGCGAACCCATAACAGCGCCAACAAGAGATACGCTGCCGCACAAACAATCCAAAAAGACTGAAAAGCGATTTTTTTTCCTTGTTTAAGCGCTAAAGTACTGGTCAATCCTATGACAAATAAGAATTGCCAAGACAAAGGATTTAAAAACCACTTTCCCTTTAAAGGATAAGAAGGAGGAGCAATTTTATAAAATCCGCAGATAAGATACAGTGTAAAGGAGCCCAAAAGCAGCCATTTTGTCTGCTTACAACTCAAATAAAGGATAAAAGGCGCAAAAAACATCAAAACGATATAAAGAGGAAGAATATTATTATATCCCAATTGATGCCCAAAGCTTAAGGTACTCAAAAATGCGATACCAGGCTCTTTAAAAAAGAGTCCCACATTGTTCATCGATAAAAGTTTTTCTGTTCGCCATAATAAAAAGGCAGCAAAAAAAAGACTTAACGTGACAAAAGTCGTAAAAAGATATGCCCCATAGAGCTGCAGAGCTCTGTACCAAAGTTTTCGGATAATAAAAGCAAAGGATTTTTGCTGTAACCGTCCATGAAAGCTTAACCCAAGAGCAATCCCTGAAAGCAAAACAAACACTTCTGCACAATCAGAAAAACCGAAATTTCTATGAGTAAAAGACTCATAGATCGTTCTGGGAATATGGTTGATGAAAATCGTCAATAAGGCCAAAGAACGAAAAACGTCAATGCGTGTATCACGATGAGAAGGTTGAGTATTATGCTCAAGAATACCTTGGTACTTCATCAGTGGACTCCCACACGTTGCACCCCCCTTGAAGTCCCATAAAAATGGTGCTTACCCTTATTGCCAACAAGCATGAACAGGATGAAATTTTAATTTTTAAGAGTCAAGTTTCATTTTAAGCGTTTATTTTTTTAAAAGCAAAAGTTTTTTAAAGGCAAAAGAACGAAAAGCGTCCATACGTGTATCACAGCGAAAAGGTAACATATTATGCTTAAAAACACTCTCATTTCTCATAAACAGGCTTCCACACACCCACAAATCCTTTAAATTACGTGAAAATGGTGGTCACTTTCATCGCAAATAAGCATAATAGAATGAAACTTTAATTTTTAAGCGTTATTTTTTCTAAGAAACAGGGATTTGACATGACACAACAAAAAAATAAACCAATTGATCCACCTCTTTTCCCTCAGTTGATTTTAACACTTGATGTTCGGCGCAACACCCCACACACATTTTTGCAGCAAATTTTGCAAACAAAGTCTTTTGCATGCGTCATCCTCTATGATTCTGAAAGGTTGAAAGATGATGGCTCTTTTTTACAACAACAAGCGCAAACTTACGCAGAAGATATTCAACATCATGACGCAGCCCTTCTCATCGCTGATGACAGCCGCATTGCTGGGCGCATAAAGGCTGATGGATTACACATAGAAGATGATCTTAACGCTCTTGAAAGCTTCAAAAATCAGCAAAAGGAACAAAAAATCATAGGCTTTGGCAATCTACGCAATCGCCATAGTGCTATGCTTGCAGCGGAAACAGGTGTTGATTACCTGTTCTTTGGAAAACTCGGGGCTGATAAAAAACCCCAAGCGCACCCCCGCAATCTCCAGTTAGCAACATGGTGGGCAGAAATTATGCAAACCCCCGCCATTATCCAAGCAGGAAGCGATTTTTCAACCTTTGATGAAGTCTTAAAGACTGGATGTGAATTCATTGCTGTAGAAGAAGTGATTTTTGGGAACGACACCCCCTTAATACTGCTTAAAACAATGCAAGAAAAATGTGAGAAAACCCCCTTGTAATATAGGAGGAGAATTTATAAATAAAGCGTTAACTTTCGTGTTTCTTATATAGAGAACATAATGGAATATATAAATAGGAGAAAAATTCGTTTCGTTCATTCACAATTCAATCAGATCGCTTCATCACGCAGTAAAATTTCCCATCATTTAGTCAAGTTTTCCCACGTTTCAATCAATTGAATGGAAGGTGACCGTCTTTTTTTGTGCATTGTATAAGAAAATGAAATCATAAAGCTATTTAAATTCAAATAGTTATAAAAATAAATCAACATTTTATATTAATAACCAGCGATATTGAAAGAATATAAACAGTGAAATATAGCGGCACCTTCGAAGACCTTAAAGATATAGTTAAAACAGCTGGATATAAAATCATAGAAACTAAGTTTCTATCACTTAATTCTTCTAAAGGATATCAGATCAAAACCTCCGAAGGAGGCGTTATTAATTGGTATGAAAGCACAGGAACAATCAACGTTCAAGGCAAAGAAAACATAAAACAAAAGTTAATAGAAGATTTAGCAAAGCATCTAGAAGAAACATCAACGATTCCTTCCTCAAAAACTGCCTCCAATCCTTCAAATAAAAAAATCTTTATCGTTCATGGCCATGACCATATTGCTCTAGAGCAACTTGAACTTATTCTTCGCAGGCTTGGTCTCGAACCATACATCTTACAAAACACGAGTGGTAATGGTTTACCCATCATTCAAACTTTGAAAAAAGAAATTTGTGACAGTTCTATAAGTTTTGGTATTGTACTCCTCACGCATGATGACATGGGTTATGCTATATCTCAAGGTGCAGAAAAAATTCAACCCCGTGCACGACAAAACGTTATTTTCGAAATGGGCATGTTAGCTGCCGCACTTCCTCTTGAGAGGATTGCTATTCTACAAAAAGAAGGCATTGAAATGCTTTCAGATGTTGGTGGAGTTTACTACCTTTCTTTTAAAGAACACGTAAACGAAACATTTCCCAAACTTATTAAGCGCTTACAAAAAGCTGATTTCTCTTTTAATACAGATACAATTCATGCATTAAAGTAAATTTGAATAATGCTTATGTTTATTTTTTAAAGCGCACGCCCAAAACCACAAGGCACTCCACCACATTCCACAGACACACATCCTATAGCACAGAGAAACGATCACTCCCCACTCTTATTCAAACAGCAAGCGATTGTGCAAATTTAAATGAAGAGACCGCGTGTGAATTCATTACCGTGGAAGAAATCATTTTAGTCTCTTTGATAAACGCGGGGCTGATGTCATGATTTTGACAATCATTCCAGAGAGATTTAAGAGGCAGATAGCCTCTCATAAAAAAACAAATTTTGTAAGTAAAAAACTATTTTTATTGTAAATTTCCTGAAATTACTTTATGAATTAAAAGATGTTTTGGTCGCATACGCAACGACCAAAAGGGGCCTTGAAAACCCTAAGTTCTAGCGTAAAGATGAACCCACTTTGTGGGTATCCCGGAATTCCGGGAGTTTTTGCTATGTCCAGGTGCTTTAAGCACTAAAAGCAAAAAGGCTGACTAGAACTCAGTATTTTCAAGCTCCCGGAATACTCATGCGAGGGCGCTCGCGACCGGCGGGGGCTTTAAAATGCAAACCAAAGATCTTGATAATGATCTTTTCATTGGCAAAAAAATTCGTTTGAGACGAAAAATGCTAAAAATATCTCAAACAACTTTAGGGCACGCTTTAGGCGTAAGCTTCCAACAAATTCAAAAATATGAAAAAGGCTTAAATCGTGTCAGCGCAGGGCGATTAAAGAAAATTTCCGATATCTTGAATGTTCCACTTTCCTTTTTTTATGCCGATATCTTAACAAAACAGCAGTCCCCATACCACCATGATGAAATCGCATCAAGCACAGAGGAATACCTGCTTCTCAAAAGATTTAGAATTCTAACAACGGTAAAAAAGAAAGCCTTTTTACAGCTGATCTCTGATGAGAATGCAAGCTAACATAACGCGATAGTGTGTGCTATTCAAAGTCCCCTTTGTGAACACTTTATTGCTTGAATGCAAAACATGCCAACTCCCTGTTTTAAGAAACGACACGTTAAGAGACACTATTTTAATTTTTATTGTAAATTTCCTGAAATTACTTTATGAATTAAAAGATGTTTTGGTCGCATACGCAACGACCAAGAGGGTCTTGAAAGCCCGAAAATCTAAACATGAATTTACCCCACTTTGTGGGTATCCCGGAATTCCGGGAGTTTTTGCTATGTCCAGGTGCTTTAAGCACTAAAAGCAAAAAAAGCTGATTAGATTTCAGTACTTTCAAGCTCCCGGAATACTCATGCGAGGGCGCTCGCAACCGGCGGGGAAAAATGCAATCTCAAAATCTTAATATTGATCTTTTTATTGGCAAAAAAATTCGTTTGAGACGAAAAATGCTAAAAATGTCTCAAACAACTTTAGGGCACGCTTTAGGCGTAAGTTTCCAACAAATCCAGAAATATGAAAACGGCTTAAATCGTGTCAGCGCAGGGCGATTAAAGAAAATTTCCGATATCTTGAATGTTCCACTTTCCTTTTTTTACGCGGATATCATTACAAAACAGCAGTCCCCATACCACCATGATGAAATCGCATCAAGCACAGAGGAATACCTGCTGCTCAAAAGATTTAGAGTTCTAACAACGGTAAAAAAGAAAGCCTTTTTACAGCTGATCTCTGATGAGAATGCAAGCTAACATCACGCGATAGCGCACGCTATTCATAAGCATTCATACGTATTTTTAAAAACAACCTCCATTGTAAGCATGTTTTCATTTTAGGGGGGAGAAACCCTTGATATAATAGAAGATAAGCATCTTTACACACGATGCCCCTTTATCATTATTATTTTTAACAGGACTGTTTTAAATAGTCTGTCTCTCGTCGACATTTATGCTACTTTTTTTAATTTACCCAAACCTACCTTGAACCAAGACGAAAAACTGAGAGATAAAAAGTAATATAGAAATGAAATTCTTATACGGCTTGTAATGATGAAAAAAAAATGTGAAAATTCTGATCGGTAATGAGGAGAAAACACCATGATCAAGAGAAGCGTGAAGCTGCTTATCTTAGGCGTGATTGGGCTTGCAAGTTCTGCTGTAAGTTCAGCGGGAAACACTGAAGAAATCTCAAATTCTGAAAGCTCTTTCAATACGATTCAAGAAGCTTCAAACACTCAAGAACCCTTTCAGCCCTTAAAAGCTGGAGACTATGACCAAGCCTATGACTATTACATCCAAGGTTATTATTTAAAAGCTTTTCGTGAAGCACTCCGACGTGCTGAAAAAAATGATCCTTTTGCACAAACTCTTCTTGCCCGAATTTATATGGAAGGATGTGCTGTTCCTATTGACGGTGCGCGTGCTGCTCTATGGTTTGAACGCGCTGCAAAACAGGGGGAACCCCAAGCACAACTACGCTATGGACTTATGTTGTTTGATGGTAACTTTATAAAACAAAATCAAGAACTTGGTGCGCAATTCATTCAAAAAGCTGTCAAAGCAGGCGTCAAGGAAGCCTATTTTTATTATGGACAACTGCTTCTTTATAAGGCCTCACAGGAAAAACAAGCTCTCCCTGGTGTTTCTTCCCAAAGTCGTGAAAATGAAGCAATAGAGCAAGCCTTAAAATGGTACTTAAAAGGTGCTGCTCTTGGCGATGCTGAAGCGGCTTTTTCTGCTGCAAAAATTCTTTCCTTAGGCACGTTAAAGCGACCAAAAGATGATCGCAATGCCCGCAAGCTCATGGAGGTAGCGGCTCAAAACAACCACTTAAAAGCTCAACTTCATTTAGCACAATGGCTTGTACAGGGGCGTGGAGGAGAAACAGATTTTCAGCGTGCTTTTCATTTACTTCAAAGAAATGCTATCAACATGGTAGCACCAGCACAGATTTCCCTTGCAAGGCTTTATCGAGATGGCACAGGAACAAAAGGCGATATAATAATGGCAGCGGCATGGTATATGCTCGCAAAGGAGGCAAAAATGCAAGCTCCTGATCTTGAAATAATGCTCCAAGGCATGGATAAGGCACAACTAGAAAAAGCGCACAAAGAAGCAATAAAGCTCCTTCCTGTTTTTTAAATACTCCTCTCTGCATCAAAAAGATAAAATTTATAGAAATTCCGGGAGATTTTGCTCTGTCCAGGTGCTTTAAGCACTAAAAGCAAAAAGGCTGATTCGGATTCAGTATTTTCAAGCTCCCGGAATACCAACGCGAGGGCGCTCGCAACCGGCGGGGGCTTTAAAATGCGAGCCAAAAATCTTGATAATGACATTTTCATTGGTAAAGAAAACGCACTGGTATCATTTGCTTAACAAACAATACCCAATAAGCAAAAGAGCTAGGCTATCCTGAAAATTCCGCAAGCTCTATTTTTTCATTCTTTTTGCTTGGATGAAAAACACGCCGACTCTCAGTAAAAAGCTATTTTTTATTGCCAAGCCTCCGAAATTACTTTACATATTGAAAGGTGTTTTGGTCGCATACGCAACGACCAATAGGGCTCTAAAAACCCGAAACCTCGTACATAAATTTACCCCGCTTTGCGGGTATCCCGGAATTCCGGGAGATTTTGCTATGTCCAGGTGCTTTAAGCACTAAAAGCAAAATGCTGATTCGAGGTCAGTGTTTTTAGACTCCCGGAATACCAACGCGAGGGCGCTCGCAACCGGCGGGGGCTTTAAAATGCGAGCCAAAAATCTTGATAATGACATTTTCGTTGGCAAAAAAATTCGTTTGAGACGAAAAATGCTAAAAATGTCTCAAAAAACATTAGGTCAACATTTAGGTGTTACTTTCCAACAAATCCAGAAATATGAAAACGGCTTAAATCGTGTCAGCGCAGGGCGTTTAAAAGAAATTGCCGATATCTTAAATGTTCCACTTGTCTTTTTCTATGCAGATATCTTAACAAAACAACAGCCCCCGTACTCTCATGATGAAATCGCATCAAGTACAGAGGAATACCTACTTTTAAAAAGATTTAGAGTTCTAACCTCGATAAAACAAAGAGCCATTTTACAATTACTCTCTGATCAAAATGAAAGCTTTTAACATCATAATATAGGGCGCTACACTCTCTATTCTTGACTTGCCTCCCACCCCTCAAAGGACAGAAGCCCCTTCCCTATCCAGTTGGGAAACAATCCGTCTTCTCAGAACAGAACTCTTTTAGCTTCCCATTTTATGTGGTTCATTTCACAAGATTATCCGGACAAGCTCTCCCTCAAATATTCACCACACACTCTCATAAAAACATCACATGTACAAAGTTTTATGTCTTATAGCACCACACCTCAAACGACAGTATTTTACAGCAAACAGAATAAGCATTCATACGTATTTAAAAAAAGACAGCCCTCAAAAAGCAATGCTTGAAAATTTTTTTGGTCGATCTGGAATAACACTTAACACATCATTTTATAATGGTGATGGAGGACATGATCTTAACATGCAAACGCAAAAAATTGCTTTTTTATCATAATCACTAAAAGCAGCTGTTTATTAAAATATACGCCACCAGAAGCACTTCAAGCAGCCTTTACAGCTGAAACCATTATTCATTGATTAATTAACCGATTGATTAGATACCGATATGTTGTTAATGTGCTATAAGTAAAGTTGCTCTTAATTTCTGGAAGAGGAGCTTCGCAAATAAAGAGCAACAATAAGTAAGGGGAATTAAAGATGTTAAAATATTTATTGCTGTCACCGGTTGTGTTGGTGGCTGGTTGCGCATCTGTAGGCAATTATTCATCAAATTATGTTGATCAAAGTCTTACAAAGCGTCAGGCACAATTAGTTGCTAACAAATTTATTAGCGGTAACAAAGGGTTTTTACCACCAGCTACAACCACACTTCTTATAAAGAAAAATAATACAGCAGACAGCTTTACTCCTTTATTTATCAATCTGTTGCGACGGAATGGATATAATGTGATCTATACAGATCAACCTCAAAAGCAACAAAA
>NZ_JBHIOI010000026.1:0-17432 GCF_042195415.1 Bartonella sp. CE47NXGY
GCATCCGGTCTGTTAGGTTATGTGAGTGATGGCAAACAAACCACTGTTGGCTTTGATGGGCATAGATATGACTTTGTAAGCAGAATTATTGGCGGCAATGGCTATACTTATGAGACAATACCTGCTGGTAGTAACGTTTTGACAGAATGGTGGAGAGTGGTCATGAATCCCATAAGTCCCCATACTTGTCTTGGAGATGCGAGTCCAAAATGTCGCTATAATTATGGCTCATCTCATCGTGAACAATTTCCTTTAAGTAAATCATGGAGTAAAAAATGAAACAAACTCTAAAATTATTAAGTGCTGTAACTTTGTTAGGTATTGCAGGATGTCAGTTTAATAAAACTCCTGGGGGGTATTTGAGCGCGTGGGAGAAAAATGGTGTTACTGATTTTACTGAAATAGGAAAAGCCTTATTAGAATGTGGTATGCCAGCTCCTTATGATGTATTTCCAGAAAACAGAAATTTAAGCAACAATGCAATAGCAACGATTCATGCTTGTATGGTTCAATCAGGTTTCCGCTATAAAGATGAAAGGGGGGGGGATGGTGTGTAAACCATAAAGCCGAAAATCTCCCGATTTGTCGTCCAGGTGCTGTTGTTCCACAGCGCAGTGTCAAGAAGCGCTTAAACAGCCCTTTTTGTAAAAAGCATCCAGAACAATATGAATGCTATCCTTAAGTCTTTCTTGTGATGATCAACAATCTGCCATCCTTGCCTTTGCTTGGAACGGCGGGATTGTTTTCTCAACCAATCATCTCAATATTGTTCACCGTTGTTTTAAGCAGCGGTGACAGGAAATATCAACAGGCTTATGAGCTTTTTTATTGTAAATAAATCCATTGAAAGAGGGGAATAATGAAGAAAATCTTAAAACTATTGAGTTGTATAGCTCTGTTAAGTATCACTGGATGTGTTAACTCAATTCCCTCACTTTCTCCAGCATTATGGAGAAATAAAATACTTTTAGAATGTGGAGTACCGGACCTTAATAAGGTTGTGGCGCTAGATTTGAATCAATTTGCCAGTATTGAAATGTGTATGGCGCAATCAGGTTTTCGCCCTAGCTTTACAATACAAGATTGGTGTGAGAACCATAAATCGGACAACCTTCCCATATGTCGTCCTGGTGCTGTTATGCCACAGCGAAGTGTTGAGAGACGCTTAAATAGCCCTTATTGTAAAAAACATTCAGAACAACTTGAATGCCAGCCTTAAGTCTTGCTTAAGCAGAGAAAGCCTTGTCCGTTCTTACGTGACAAGGTTTTCTTTTTATGCCGCGTCGTTATAACGTTGCTGTTTTGCTTGCTCGATGACATTGAAAAGATCTGATTGTAACCAACGCGATAAAAAACCAAATTTTAAAGGTTTTGGTAAAGAGCCATTGGTTACATGACGGCGGAAAGTTGAGACACTCATATGAAGCAATTTTGCACTTTCACGGTCTGTTAAAAGAATATCATTTTCTGTCATATTAAAATCCTTTCACTATAAAAATGGTAACAAATCATAACCATTTATTAACCACATTTTGGTTCATTTTTGAAGGTATTTTATTTATATAAAACAATATTTTATCATACAATTTCTGATGTGATACGTTATGAGTCTTATTGAGAGAGAATGAGAGAAAAGAGAGCTAAAGTTATCCACAGATAATGGGGTTATTCACCCCATATCTTAAGATTGACCCGTGACATAAGCCGCCCATTTCTCCATATAGACACGGCGCTGTTCTAGATAGTCAGTACGACGATAGGAGCGCTCTACTTGTCCTCCTACTGTATGACTTAGAATAGTTTCAGCGGCCTCATAGGGAGCATCGGTTGTTTCTGCTAGCCAATCGCGTAAACTAGAGCGAAAACCATGGGGGCAAGCTTCAATTTTATTTTTTCTCATATACGCCGCCATCATCGTATGTGAAAGAGGACCACGACCGGTAAGTGAAAAGATGAAATCACTTTTAGAGATACAGCGGGCTTGTTCAATTACTTTTATTGCTTCAGATGATAGGGGCACGCGAAACTCTGTTGTGGCATCACGCTTGCCTTTCATATTCTCAGCAGGGATTGTCCATATATCACCTTCAATCTGATCTTCACGAATATGACGCAAAGGGTTGGTACGAACGCCTGTCAGGATAAGCAGACGCAAAGCTAAATGTTTTATAGTTGTTGTTTTGCAGAGAAATTGGTAAAAAGCCGGCACATCTCTCCAATCCATGGCTGGTAAGCTTTGTTTTTTATGACGTTGTTTGCCTAAGAGAGCGCGTGCTTTTTCTACTGCTTGTAAATCAACATCTAACCCTAATGCAGCCGCATGTTTGAGACAAAGATTAAGACGCATTAGTGCTGTTCGAGCAGTTCCAGCTTTTGTATGCCAAATAGGGGCAAGGGTATCGCGTATCTCTGTTTGGGTAATCTCTGAAACGGGCAGACAGCCTAATTTAGGGAGAATATGGAGGCGTAAATGTAAAAACCAATTACAAGACTCACCATCATTTTTTAATTCAGCTTTACGGCTTTCAAAAGCATCTAGAGCAATATCTTTTAAATAATGGAGATTGCGCATTGCCTCACGCTTTTGTTTGTTGCGTTCTTTAATAGGGTCACGCCCCTCACGTAAAACAGCCCGCCACCTAGTTGCCAATTCACGAGCTTGTTTTAAAGAAACATCTCGCAAGGCACCCAAGCCCATTTCACGGCGCCGACCATGAATGGTATAACGATAAAGCCATTGAGCACCACCATCTTTACGTTTGTGAAGAAGCAAGCCGGCACCATCATTATATTTACCAGCTCCCAATGTTGCTACAGCCCTTGCATTAAGACGATTCATAAGAACCATTTTTACTCCTTTCTTGTACAATTTTTACCCACACATCAACCCCGCTTGTGACGTGCAAGCAAGTGGTTTTGATTGATTCAAGATAAACAGATTTGAAATGAGAGAATCCTACGTTATTCGGGCGTCTAATTCAATATGAACAGAGCTAGATTATCATTATAAATCAATATCTTGTATCGTTAGAGTGTGTAATGAATATTCCTAAGTAAGGTTTGCTTATGACACCTAAAGGAGATTGTGTATTACTTTACGCTTTTGTTTCTTTCGTTCTTTAAGGGGAGAGCGTTCTTCATGCAAAACAAGATCTCCCAAACAAAATACACCTATGTTGTCAATTCATGCGCTTTTCTTAAAGAAATATTTATCAATTCTTCTAAACTTATTTTATGATAGTGCTCGTGAGTGGTATCACGAGAGAGTATCCATGAATAATATAACATCTATTCTGCACCACTATCTTTATGCTTCATAAATAGAGAAAATTAGCATTATCACGTTTTGTTAGCCTTTGAATGTTTTAATAATTCTTGGCACTTAGGCATTTTCATTCTTTTCTTTAATATTCTTTCATTTACCAATTCTATTTGTGACGCATAAGAAAGCGATTTTGATTGTTTTAAATGTGATGAAGGTAATGAGAAAAAGGTATTTGGAATTGATGATTAAAGTAAAAAAACGATTATTTATCATTGTATATAAATATGTTATCCATAAATACAATCACGTAAAAAGGGGGTAAAACAAGGGGCTAACAAGAAGTTGGATTGTTTACACACGAGAGTTGGTCGGATTCTTCATCTTTTAGGAAAGTCAGTTAAAAAAATTGTTATGTTGTAAAAACGCATGATGAGGCTTTGTTTATTATAGAGAAAATAGGATATATATTATGCAATGCGTTTTTTCATATATTGGGGAGAATGGAGTATAACATGCGTTAAGTACTGTTATTTTATTTGCCTAGCTTCCAATGATGCTACAGCTCTTGTATTTAAAGAGAGTCTTTAAAATGCTTTCTTAAGTATTTTTATCCCTGTGCTGATCTTTTTTGTGACACGATAAGAAAGTGATTTTTGTGATTCAATTATAATGGGTTTTATTCTCTGTTTAATACGATCATAAATCATTATATCGTTTATACGCATGCATAAAAATTCATAAACCTATAAATATCCTTTAGATAAAATATCACTTTTATTTTTGTTTGTGAGAGAAGGCTAGAAATCAAGATCTGCATAGTGAGCACTTGCAACAATTCCGCGGACGCGATCTGTTAAAAGAGAACGAAAAGAAGGGCGTGATTTAATTCTCATATACCAGTCTTTGGCAGCAGGAGATTGTTCCCAGTCAATTTCCCCTAGAAAGTCAAGTACAGAAATAGAGGCTGCTGCTGCTAGATCTGCATAGGACAAGGCAGAACCGACTAAGCTATCGCGAGAGGCACAGAGCCAATTGAGATAGTTCATATGTGGTAAAATATTGGCACGTGCATTGCGTAAAATTTGTGAATTAGGAGCACCACCGCCAATGGCAAGTGGCATTTCACGTTTATGGATTCGTTCTCGTACGATATGGCGCGTTGCTTCATTTTCGAATTTATTTAAGAACCAGTCATTGAGACGGCGTACTTCCGCACGATCTAAAGGATTTTCTGGAAAGAGCTTATTTTCTTGTCGTAAACTTCCATGTGTTTCGTCTAAATATTCGCAGATAACAAGAGGACCTGATAATGGAACCTCGTGTTCATCGAGAAAAACAGGAACATGACCAGCGGGATTGAGGGCTAGAAATTCGTGTCTTCTTGCCCATTCATATTCTTCAATCAGTTGAGTGGTTACACCATATTCCCCAAGAATGAGGCGTATGAAGCGCGAGGCAGAGGATAGGGGAGAGTGAAAAAGTGTCAGCATAATTTACACTATCAAATAGAGTTGAAGAGAATTCTTTCAAGTAATCATTTTTATAAAGATGCTTGACTAGAAGTACAAGATCATTAGTAGCTGCTAGTAATTATAATTAATAAATTGTTAATGACTAGGAATTGTTCTCTTATGCGATGGTTTGCAAAATGGCAGCACGTAATTCTTCTAAACCGATAGCTTTTTCTGAAGAGGTTACAAGAAGCTCAGGATAAGCTGCTGGGCGTTTAAGAAGCTTTGTTTGTGTGCTCATAATTAATTTTTCCAAAGCATTTGATTTGATTTTATCGCTTTTTGTCAAAACAATGTGATAAGAAACAGCTGCTTTATCAAGGAGAGCAAGAACATCTTCATCATTATTTTTGATTCCGTGCCGTGAATCAATCAAGATATATACACGTTTTAACGTTGTGCGCCCCCGTAAATAGCTAAAAATCAAATTTGTCCACGCATCAACAAGATTTTTAGGAGCAGCAGCAAAACCATAACCAGGCATATCTACTAATGCTAGAGGGGGAAGGTCTCCTAGTTGCCCACTGAATCCATCGGGGACAAAATAATTAAGCTCTTGAGTCCGTCCTGGTGTATTTGAGGTACGTGCTAAGCTTTTTTGTTGGACGAGTGCGTTGATTAAAGATGATTTTCCAACATTGGAACGTCCTGCAAATGCAATTTCTGGTGGTCCTTCGGGGGGGAGAAAGCGTATTGCTGGTACACCACGAATAAAAATCCAATTGCGAGAAAAAATTCCAGAAAGGGAAGAATCTCTTGTCATTCATGCACTTCTTTTTTGGGTGATCTTCTCCAGATGGCTTTCAGATTATCAAAAAGCTCAATTTTAACTCCTTGGCGCTTCATCATGATACCTTGCTGAATGATTGATAATATATTGTTCCATGCCCAATAGATGACGAGACCAACAGGGAAAGAGGCGAGCATAAAAGTAAAGACAACAGGCATCCATGTGAATATCATCGCTTGGGTTTGGTCTTGAGGAGCGGGATTCATACGCATTTGTAAAAACATCGTTATTCCCATAATCAAAGGCCATGCACCAATCATAAGAAATGTTGGCGTTGTATATGGCAAGAGACCAAACAAGTTAAAAAGAGAAGTTGGATCGGGTGCCGCTAAATCTTTAATCCAGCCAAAGAAAGGGGCATGGCGCATTTCAATAGTGATATAGAGAACTTTATAAAGAGCAAAGAATATTGGGAATTGAACCAACATTGGCCAACAGCCTGCAAGGGGATTTATTTTTTCGGTTTTATATAGATCTATTATTGCCTTTTGTTGTTTGGTTTGGTCATCGGGATACTTTTCTTTTATTTCTAGCAACCGCGGTTGTAAAAGCTTCATGCGTGCCATAGATTTATAAGATTTATTGGCTAGAGGGAAAAGAAGAGTTTTTAAGAGCACTGTGACAAGAAGGATGGCGATACCAAAATTCCCTGTTTGTTTATAAAGAATATCAATGAGGGAAAACATTGGTTTGGTGATGAAATCAAACCAGCCCCAATCAATTAAAAGAGCAAACTTTTTGATTTTTAGGTCATTTTGATAACTATTAATAATTTCAACTTGTTTTGCACCAGCAAAAAGACGATTTGTAACAGTTTTTGTTTCATTTGGGGCAATCGTTAAAAGCGACCCTAGCAAGTCAGACTGATAATGTGTTTGCAAACGATCAAAATAAATAAAACGGCTTGTATATTCTTTATTTTGCGGGGGAATAACTGCTACAGCCCAATATTTATCGGTAATACCAATCCAACCTCCTGTTACTTTGGAAAAAGTCACGCTCTTTTGCCCATTATCAGGATTTGGGTCAAGCTCTGCTAAGGTTTTATATTTTTCAGTTTTGAGCGAATCTCCAGCAATACCTATCATACCTTCATGAAGTAAATAGGTTGCATTTGTATGTTCTGGTGGTGCAGCACGTGCAACGCGAGCATAGGACGAGAGATGTATTGGTTGATCGCTTTCATTGCTGATAGAATCCTCAATGGTAAACATGAAATGATTATCAACAGAAAGGGTCCGCCGGAAGATTTGTCCCTGTCCATTATTATAAATTAAAGTGATGGGTGTTGAAGGAGTCAGGATTGTATTGTTTCCCTCTATTTGCCATTTTGTATCCGATTGTGGCAAGGCTTTTGCTGGCAAAGACGCACTTGCAAAACCAAATTCAGCAAGGTAGGTTGTTTTGAAGCCTTTAGGATTTAGCAAATCGATTTCCGGTGATTTTTTATCGACTGTTAAACGATATTTTTTGAGGTGAAGATCATCAAATTGTGCACCAACAAGATTAATAGAGCCTTCCAGTTCATTGGTTTGGATCGCAATACGCTCTGTTTTGGCCAATACAGCTTTCCGGATTTCAGGTGTCATGGGCTGTTCGATGATAGATGTAGCTTGATACGTTGAGGTATCGTCAGAAAAATCTGTCGTGGTAGTAGAAAGGGCTGATTGTTGTTTTGACAATTGCTGTGCGATGACTTGTTGTTTTTGTAACTTTGCTTGTTTGGGAGCAACATGAAGAAATTGCCATGCGATGAGCACCACGAAAGATAAGCCAATAGCGATAAAGAAATTGCGATTATATTCCATCCGTACACCCTTGTTGTTGTTGCTGATGTTTTATTTTTGGTTTTATTCGCCGATTTAATTCACTAATCAAGGATGTAAAAGGTGCATGTAACACATCACGGTACGCTACAATGACATAGTCTGTTCCTGCTTCCATGTGATTTGTTACACCAACTCTCACGGCCTCACGCAAGCGCCTTTTAATACGATTACGTTTCACAGCATTACCGTTTTTACGGGTAACAGTGAAGCCTACACGTGCAAAAAGAGAATCTTTTCTTTCTGTTGTTTGTTCACGAGATTTAACTTCGAGCAAAAATAAAGGACCACGTCGTTTTTCTCCTGTACGGACAGCCAAAAAGTCTGCTCTTTTGCGAATACGGCAGGGATGTTTTTTCTTCATAAAAGAATATTTCGCAATTTCATTAAATGCCTGCAAGCAGACATTGTAGGTTCATAATAAAAGTTTCACAACGAAGAAACGATGAGCAATCCTCAACGGTTGTGAAAATTTAAATGGTTAAGCAGAAAGCCGCTTACGTCCACGAGCACGTCTTGCAGCAATAATTTTACGTCCTCCAGCTGTGGCCATGCGTGCACGAAACCCATGGCGGCGTTTACGGACAAGTTTAGAGGGTTGGTAAGTACGTTTCATTTATTTAAATACCGCGGAGTGCGGCCCTTCTTAATCTTCGTTTTATGAGTAGTTATGCGCGAGATAAACAATTTTATCCTATCATACGGCTGTTAACCCATAAGGAAAAATATAAAAAAAGTCAATCTTAGATTGTTTTTCTCTCTCTTGAAAGAATACAAAACACCTTATAACTATCTGTAACGCTTTTTTACAATACTGTAGGAGTGTTAGAAAATAACGATTGAAGCTACAGAACATAAATGGCGAGGGCCTTAAAGAATTAAAGAAGGTGTGACTGATTACTGTATGCTCAATTTAAAATATCCTTTAAGATTAAGAGTTTTTTTCAGTTTTTGTTTTTACAAAATTTTTATCAGAATATTCATTAAAGTGGTTGTAGCACAAACGTGATTGATAGGATTTTATAGCAGATTTTATGTTTGAGCTTCTTTATTTTAAGGATGGTTTCATATTTTTAAAGAGATAAGAGATGTATACTTTATAATGCTGAGTAAAGTAGAAAATTATCAGGTGATGAACCTTGTAAGTATTTTTCGTTCTTATGCTTATATTTGCTGGTATTTTTATAGAGAGGAAAGAACATGGATCTTATCACAAGTGAGGCTGTCCGCAACGTATTACGTACAATCAAAGGACCAGATCTTGAAAGCGATATTGTGTCGTTGGGTCTTCTTTCAGAAATATTGATTGCTGATGGTAAGGTTTTCTTTTCCATTACAGTTCCTGATGGAGGTGTGCAAAAATGGGAATCATTGCGTCGTTCTGCTGAAAAGGTGGTATGTGCTTTGGAGGGAGTGAAATCTGCTGTTGTTACACTTACAGCAGAAAAAATAACAAAGACAGCACCTAGTCGGAGAGCCAATCTCTTACCGATCAAAATGCCCATAGAAGGTGTGAGGCATGTGATTGCTGTTGCTTCTGGAAAAGGAGGGGTCGGGAAATCTACGATGGCAATAAATATCGCCTTAGCTTTACAAGATTCTGGTTTCAAGACGGGGGTGATGGATGCTGATATTTATGGTCCTTCGTTGCCACGTTTGACAGGACTTGTTAATCAAAAACCACAGCTTATTGGAGAAAAAAAGCTTCAACCTCTTGAAAAATTTGGACTGAAATTGATGTCGATGGGATTTTTGGTGGAGGAAGAAAAGCCGGTGGTCTGGCGCGGTCCTATGGTTATGGCAGCTGTAACGCAATTGTTACGAGATGTTGTATGGGGGCCTTTGGACGTTTTAGTCGTTGATATGCCGCCAGGTACAGGGGATGCACAATTAACGCTTGCGCAACAGGTACAATTAACGGGTGCGTTGGTTGTTTCTACGCCCCAAGATCTTGCTTTAGTGGATGCGCGTAAAGCAATAGAAATGTTCATGAAAGTCAATGTTCCTATTTTAGGACTCATTGAGAATATGAGTTGTTTTATCGCTCCTGATACAGGAAAACGCTACGATATTTTTGGCTATGGTGGTGCACGGGCAGAAGCAGAACGTCGAGAGGTCCCTTTCTTAGCAGAAATACCGCTTGATCCAGCTTTACGATTGTCTTCAGATGAAGGAATCCCTATTTTTGTTGCTAAGCCTAGTGAAGAGCATGCTAAACTATATCGTAAAATTGTTGATCAAATAAAAAATCAACTCTTTTGAATGGGGGGGATGTTATAAGAGAGTTTATTAAAACACAATCATGAAAGACATAAAAATAGTCGCTTCTTTGTAAGAGGAAGTTTTAATGTGTGAATGGAGTATATAGGTTAAATAAACAAAAAATTATTCATGCGTTTGGATAACCTGAAGGGGAACAAAATTGAAGAGCTAGAGCTGTGAGGTAGAAAAAAATATTGGACTTGAGGCAAAAAGAAGAAGACCGAAAATAAAAATAATTTAGAAAAATTGTAAAAGGTTGTAAAAAATATTTTAATAATCAATTTTTTCATAAAAAAGCATTTTTTGATGTGAGTTTTCTTGATATACATCTTCAACATTTAGTTTTTTCTTATTGAGATGATAAAAATATTGGTCAAGTCTTTTTAGAAGCATTCATTTTTTGCAAAGTAGCTTCAAGAGCCATTGTTAAAGCATTCTTTCCCCCTTGTTGAGAAAAGTAATTTGACAAAAATTCATTTGTTCCACCCTTTGTTGAAAACTCTTTTTCAAGCAGTGCAAAATCGAGAGATACAGAACGATCCGTTGCTATAGTTTTACGCATTTCATCTGTAAGATTTCCAAACATCATGGTAAGGAATTCTGCTGATTGTTGTTTTTTTAACCCTTGTGTTATAAACCATTGATGGGCAGTTTTTATAAAATTAAAATATACTCCCATAAGTGAACCAGCTGTCATAAAAAGATTAAACTGCTCTTCCTTATCCAGCACCAATGTGCCCCCCAATGCATCAAATAAAGTGCGCAAAAAGGGATGATTGGGATAGATTGGTGTCAAATTTTTGCATTCTGCAACAAAAGGTAATGGAACAGCACGATAAACTTTATGATTAATCCACTCTTCTATTTCTGCTGCTTTTGCCATAGCAAGTACGGAAATAACCAGCTGTTCTGGACGAAAACAAAGAGAGCGCAAAACGTCTTCTGCAATTTGATTGGGCAAGCAAAGAAAAACACAATCACTAACATCGAGCAACGCTTGGTTATTTTCAGCAATCATAACTTTATCATAAGTGCGTGAAAGGCGCTTTGCTGTTTGTGCATTGCGAGGCGAAACAATAATGGAAGAAACATCAAAGTTGCTTGTCATTAAGCCATTCACCATTGAAGCACTGATTGTACCCGTTCCCAAAAAGCCAAGTCTCATTATCTATTTCTCAGTTTCATATTTTAAAAGGAATTTCAATCAACATCTCAGGTGTTTTAACTAACATAAACGCTAATTGAAGAAGCAACACATAACATAGCAAGAATAATCAAAACCAAATAGATTTTGGGCTTGTCAAAGAGAACGGCAAAAGCAGAAAACCAACCAACAACAGCTGCGGCTAATGCAAATAAAAAACCTGGTTTATTCATAAGCACAATATGCATTGCCATTAAACCACCAATAATTAGCGCTCCAAAAATGATGAGCAAACCTGTTGCAAACTTTTCATAATCATCCATATTTCGCTCCTTATAGCGCTCAATTATTACACACTTTTTAACGCATATGCACATAAAAACGAAATGTTTTTTATTGAATATGGTTAAAACGGGGGGTGCCGTTTATTGATCAGATGTAAAAAATGCAGGGATATGCTGTGGCCAACGCCAAGGTAAAATTGCAATTAAATCAAAGCGTACAGACAAAAGGGCATAATCTTTTTGCCGTGCGAGCCAAATATCGGCAGCTGCCTCAATTCGCTTTTCATTCATTCGGGAAACCGCTTCCATTGCTTCAGCCAACGTTGAACGTGCTTTAACTTCAACGATTAACACAAGATTTCCGCGTCGTGCAATTAAATCAATTTCTCCACATTTTGTTTTAAAACGCCTTTCGGCAATGTGAAACCCTTTGCAACGTAGCCACAAAGCTGCCAATTTTTCTGCACGAACCCCTCGATAAAAAGACTTTTGTCTGCGTTTTTTTTGTATCATTTTACGCATTTTTTAAAAAGATTAATCGCTGAAAAAGTTCCTGCTTTTTAAAACCGGTTTTTTTTGCAACAAAAGCTGCCGCTTGAGCAGCAGAATGTGTCCGTGCGCGTTCTAATAGCATTTCATCAATTTCTTGATCACTTATCACATTTAAAGAAGAAGATGATTCTCCAACAAGGACAACAATTTCCCCACGAATATGTGCTTGTTTTCTGTAATTTTCTAACAAATTTCCCAAATTGGAAACATCTACTGTTTCAAACTTTTTTGTTAATTCACGACAAATGGCAGCAGGTCGATCAGCCGAAAAAAGAGTGACCATATCCTGTAAAGTTTCAACAAGACGATGCGGTGATTCATAAAAAATCAAAGTTGCTGGAATCTCTTTTAATTGTTCCAACCGTTTTCGGCGCTGTAGCTTTCGTGCACTCAAAAAACCTGCAAAAAAAAAGCTATCAGTAGGAAGCCCTGTCGGTATAAGAGCGGCTAAAAGAGCGGATGCTCCAGGAATAGGAATAATTTTATGACCAGCTTTACGGGCCTCTTCCACCAATCGAAATCCAGGATCAGAAATAAGTGGTGTTCCGGCATCTGAAACAAGTGCTACTGTTTTGTTTTCTGCTAAAGCCGCTAAGAGCTTCGGACCCGCTTTTTGCGCATTATATTCATGATAGAGAAAAGGTTTTTTTTGAATACCGTAACGTTCCAACAAAACACGTGTTACTCGCGTATCCTCACACGCTAAAATATCAATTCCTGCAAGTACTTGCAAAGCACGAAGCGTAATATCTGCAAGATTTCCGATAGGTGTTGCCACAAGATAAAGCCCTGATTCTATAACGGGTGCAGAATAAGCATGCGCACCTATAAAATATGCTTTTTCACACATGCTCTTTTCTTTTCATTAAATTCTCCTCACCACAAGATTTTTATCCATACTCATAAGCCATTTTAGCTCATTTTTTACCAGCACATTTTTTATCATTACAAAGGCTTACCTTATTCGAATAATCGATTACACTACAATAAGATAATTTCATATTTAATATCTTAATTTAACATTATTATCTATTTTGATCCGCGTTATTTTTTCCAGTAAAACAAATTCCAAATGTAACCAATATTCTATCTACCCCATGATTTTCTATAAAGTTTTTCCTTCGAGAACCAAAAAACAATTTTACCCAATGTTATAATCTCATGCTTGTTTGTGCTCTTTTAAAAGCTAAGCTTTTTAGATTATTTCCATAACGCCGATTTTTCAAATATTCTATTGATATCCAAACTGTTTTTCTGAGCAAATGTAAACAGCCCCTTTTGAAACACATACAGTTAACTGGCAGCTGACTTGATCAAATATAAGCTCTTATCAGCAAAATACTTTATTTTTTCATATTCTCTACAGCTTTAACAGTATACAGTATAATGAGTACCTTAGAAAAGTTTAAGGCTAAATTTTATCTTAAACATTTGATTTATAATAGAAAATTTATTATTTTGCCTATTAATTAGGAGCTTTAAATATCGTAACATTATCTCAGCTCTTCTTATAGTCAATTAATCAAAATCATTTTTGTGCATCTTGAAACCTCCTTAAAACAAAGATTATCGCCTCATTGGAGATCGCAGAGAAAATAATGCTGTTAGTTTGTACTTTTTATTTCATAAATATGGAACTGTTCGTTCACAGGATTGCGTTATACCTTTTTCGGATAGTGTCGCAAAATTATTGTTTGATATGAGAGCTATCTCTTAAAAACAAGCCCATGACTGAACAACACAAGTCTGCTTTAATTTTGGATACCTTATTTTTTCTGAAGGATATGCTCCCATAAAAAAACGTAAGTAATAAAAGCGGGGACAATACGTTATCTCTTCTTTTTAGAGGATATTGTGATGCTTTTGAAAGTTTTAAAACCGAATGGACAGATGATAGTAAAGAGGAAAACAGTTTTTTCCTTTCAGATTTGATGTTCTTGCTAAATGAAGCTGTATTTTCGTTTCAGAGATTACTCAAATAGAATATGCAATATTTTTGCTCTAGCTACAAAAGCTGGAACGGCGTGCAGAGCTTTCATTCACCTTAATCTTTCTTTTAAATATACCACTTGTGTTCAATTTGGATGTTGATTTACAAGCAATAGCGAAAGCACAAGCTTTATAAAAAAAACAACTCTATAAAACGCGTCATAGAGTGGTCATGAAAGCTATTTTGTTTTTTATCAGGTGTTTTGCTAATAGCGATAGTCTCCATGGCTTGGCATCTGCTTATTCTTACGGTATTTGTACACATTCATTGCAGTATATTGGTAAGGTTAGATGCAAGGCGATTATCCTTGATGCAAAAATAAAAGGTTAATGTGAGATTAAAGATTTTTTCGTGTCATTATCAGTAGAAACATTATAAAGGGCTTGAACAAGCATGCTCTTTATCTCTTTATCTCACAATGTTTTTTCTACATTCATTCGTGGTTTTTCTTGAGTGAGCATTACTTGGCAAGTGTAGGAGAAAAAATAAACTTGAATTGTACCTCCGTAGGTTTTGCTCTTGGCTAGTTAAAACGACTGATGTTTCTTATGAGAGGGCTAAAAGCATTTTGGATCATATGGGAGAGGGGGTAAAGTAGAACGGGCTTATTTTCCTTCAGGTTTTCGAGAACCGCGGCTGTTCCTTTATCGCAGAATTGTCAAGAATATATTTATTATTGTTTTGTCATTTAAATAAAAAAATTTTGATAAAAATATGTTATGTTTTTCTATTGAAAAAATTCATGCGGTGAAGAGAGTATTTTATATGAGAATAGAGTTCTTTTTACATTGTGAAAGAACGTATGCAGGAAGGTGATTGATAGATTTCTGATCTGAGGGAAATATTTTTATCCATTGCGTTTTGTATATTTCAATTTTAGGAAAATGAACAATGATTATACATTGGGGAATTACATATTGGGATAGAAGGGGCCCTCATTGCCTTGCGGACAGATCCAAGTGATATTTTGGTTTGGATCTTTGATATCGCATGTTTTACAATGTATGCAATTTGAAGCGTTTATCATATAAGTCAGATGATCATTATCCTCTAGCCACTCGTAGACAGCGGCGGGACAATAGCGTGTAGAGGGTCCTCCATAGATTGCATATTCAGAGTCCTTTTGCTTTTTTAATGAGGCTATTTTTAAATGACAAGGTTGATTTTCTTCATGATGCGTATTGGAAAGGGCAACACTTGAAAGGCGATCAAAGGTTACAACGCCATCTGGTTTTGGGTAAGAAATGGGTTGAAATTTTTCTGCTGGTTCAAGGCATGCATAATCTTCCTTTCCGTGGGAGAGTGTTTTAAATAAGGAAAATCCGAACAGTTGTTGCCACCACATATCAAAACCAGCAAGTTTAATTCCATATTTTGTCCCATATTTTGCCCAGAGCGGTTTGGCATTTCGCACTTTATAAAGATCTTTGCCAATGAGCCCTTTTCGCCACTGTTCTTCGATTTCTTTAACCTCATCATGGGCACGCCCTTGTGCAAGAGCGGTAGCCATTTTATCGGCAGCTAATATGCCAGATAAGATGGCATTGTGTGATCCTTTGATACGAGGAACATTGACAAATCCAGCAGAGCAGCCAATAAGCGCCCCACCAGGAAAGGTGAGTTTTGGTACAGATTGCCAACCTCCTTCGCTGATAACACGTGCACCATAGGAAAGACGTTTTGCGCCTTTAAAGATTTTATAGAGTTTTGGATGTGTTTTAAAACGTTGAAATTCTTCAAAGGGAGAAAGATAAGGATTTTTGTAATCTAAGTGCACAACAAAACCGACAGAAATGATATTGTTTTCTTGGTGATAAATAAAGCCACCGCCACCGGTATTATTGTCTAAGGGCCAACCCGTGAAATGTTGTACTAAACCGCGTTGGTGTTTGTTGGGGGCAATTTCCCAGAGCTCCTTGAGACCAAGACCAAATTTTTGTGGTTCTCGATTTTTGCTAAGATTAAAATGTTGTATCAGTTGTTTTGCAATTGAGCCGCGTGCTCCTTCCGCAATCAGAGTATATTTTGCTAATAAAGCCATCCCAGGCATATAATTTTTTCCAGGGGTTCCATCTTTGTTAAGCCCCATATCACCGGTGAGAACACCAATGATAGCTCCGTTATCTTTTTGGATGATGGGTTCTGTTGCTGCAAAACCAGGATAGATTTCAACACCCAACGCTTCAGCTTTTTTGCTTAGCCAGCGGCAGACGCTCCCAAGCGAAACGATATAACATCCGTTATTTGATAAGATTTTAGGGTGCAAAATATTGGGAAATACTGTGGACTTTTGAGGCTTTAGAAAAAAAAATTGGTCTTGTGTGACAGGGGTTGTAAAGGGATGGTCGTTATCATTTCGCCATTCTGGTAAGAGTGTGTCGATACCAATGGGGTCAACAACTGCGCCAGAGAGAATATGTGCACCAACTTCGGTTCCTTTTTCAACAATTGTGACAGAAAGCTCAGGATTAATTTGTTTAAAACGAATTGCGGCAGAAAGCCCTGCTGGTCCTGCTCCGACAATGACTATGTCAAACTCCATACTTTCACGTTGGTCATGCAGAAGTGCTTTCATGGCTTATAAAGCTTTCTCCAATTCTGGAATAATTTGGTGGAGATCACCTACAAGGGTGTAATCGGCAATTTGCATGATGGGAGCTTCTTCATCGTTATTAATGGCAACAATAATTTGTGCATCCATTATACCGGCTAAATGCTGGATTGCACCGGAAATGCCAACGGCGATATAGAGTTCAGGGGCAACGACTTTTCCTGTTTGTCCAATTTGCCAATCATTGGGAGCATAGCCTGCGTCCACTGCTGCGCGGCTGGCACCTAAAGCAGCATTTAATTTGTTTGCAAGAGGAAGAAGCAGGGCCATAAATTTCTCTTGAGAACCAAGACCACGCCCGCCTGATATAATAACACGGGCTGAGGTGAGATCAGGACGATCACTTTTGTTTGTCTCTGCTTTTACGAAAGAAGAAAGATTTGGATTGGGAGCTGGTGTTATTGTTTTAATGGGAGCAGAATTATTTTGGGAAGGCGTTGGGGTGAAAGAAGCGGTGCGAACTGTTATAATTTTTTTATAATCATTGGTGCGTACAGTTTCAAATGCATTGCCTGCATAAATTGGTCGTTTGAAGGTATTGGGTGAAAGAATGGCGGTAATATCTGAAATTTGCATAAGATCAAGAAGAGCTGCTACGCGCGGCATCACATTTTTCCCAGTACTGCTGGATGCTGCCATGATCACATCATAATCCTTTGCTAACATGAGAATTGTATCTGACATAGGCTCGGCAAGTTGATGGGCTAAATAGTCTGCTTTTGCAATAAGAACTTGCCGCACACCATTAAGTTTAGCACTATTTTCCGCTATCGTTTGAATTTTTTCTCCGCAAACCAGAATATCGATATCATTACTGAGTACGCGTGCAGCGGTGAGTGCTTTTGCTGTTTCTTCTGTATTATGATCGGCCAATAAAAGAATTGCCATAAGTTTTTGCCCTTTTATGTGAGTGTTGCTTTTACTCTAGTGGTGAGAATATTAAATGCAGTTCTTCTGTTTTAAGGCTCTGACAAGTTCTACTACATTTGCCACTTTTATACCGGATTGACGGGGTTTTGGCTCTTCAACGCTTAAAATTATTAAGCGTGCTTTCGTATCGACGCCAAGATCAGTAAGAGATTTTTGTTCAATGATTTTCTTTTTTGCTTTCATGATATTGGGGAGAGAGGTGTAACGCGGTTCATTGAGCCGTAGATCGGCGGTCATAACCATGGGAAGGGGAAGACAAAGGGTTTG
>NZ_JBHIOI010000026.1:17532-21489 GCF_042195415.1 Bartonella sp. CE47NXGY
GGGAGAGAGGTGTAACGCGGTTCATTGAGCCGTAGATCGGCGGTCATAACCATGGGAAGGGGAAGACAAAGGGTTTGTGTTCCATTATCAACTTCACGAGTAACTGTAGCATGCCCATTTTCTATGTTAAGATGTGAGGCAAAAGTTGCTTGTCCCCACCCAAGAAGAGCAGCGAGCATTTGTCCTGTTTGGTTGCTATCGTCATCAATTGCTTGTTTTCCTAAAAAGACCATGTCGGGTTTTTCTTCATCAACAATGGTTTTGAGAATCTTAGCAATTGCTAAGGGTTCAAGTGTTTGATCCGTTGTGACAAGAAGTGCGCGATCAGCTCCCATTGCAAGTCCTGTTCGTAGAGTTTCTTGAGCTGCTTCTGGGCCAATTGAAACAAGAAGAACTTCTGAAATTTTACCGGATTCTTTTTGGCGAATGGCCTCCTCCACGGCTATCTCATCAAAAGGATTCATAGACATTTTTACGTGAGACAGATCAACGCCTGTACTATCCGGTTTGACGCGTATCTTGATGTTATAATCAACAACACGTTTGACAGCGACAATTATCTTCATAATGATCCTCTTTGTTTGTATGTTACAAGTTTATAGCAATACTCATAAGAAACCAAATTGTTTAGAATGAAGTCTCAATTTATAACTTGTGTTCTCTTTCGTATAAGCTTTTTTATGTTTACTTGTACTTTCTCGTCGTCATTTTCAATCTTCATATTTTTGCATTGCCATAATTGCCTTATTTGCTTGAATAAAAAGTAAAAAAATCAAACTGTCTTGTGAGAATATTCTTTTTTAGTTTCTTATGCTTTGTTTATGATGGTGCAATAGGTCCTTTATGCAATGAAAAATTAAGTGAAAAAGATAAAAATGGGGGAATGATTTTGCTCTTCAAATCTTGAAGATAGAAAAATTAAAGATCTTTCTTTCAAATATTTTAGATAAAGATTGGGGAAAATATTTCTAACAAAAAAGTTTTTGGAAGTTCTTAAAGCTCTATTTACTAAAATAGAGCACACTTTTTCATCATTTGTTGCGATTCTTTTCAAAAAGGTTAATGAGGGGTAGGCGTTTGTGAATACGAAGGGTCATACGATCGACCAGGCGACCAAACAGGTTAGGAACGATAAAGTCTTTTCTTTTGTTGAACAGAAAGAGAGAATGGATACTTCTGTAGAAGTAACGATGTCGGATATTGCTCAAAAATTACGCACCGTTTATGCGCAAATGCAAATGAAGCATTCGCCTCGTTCTTTAATGCAGCAGAATTCGGTAGAAGAGCATTTTAAATCTTACTTAGATGATATTAGTCGGGCCATTTTGGCTGAACATTATATACGTCGTCAAAGAGAAAAAAAGCTTTTCCAGTCTTTAGAGCAGATTAAAACAATTGTTCAAAGTTTGCAGAGTGAAAAAAAAAGCTTAGAAGAAGCAGCGGTAACACGACGGGTGTCTCGTTCAAAATCACCTGATTCTGTTGTACAAAAACTTGCTCACATGGAATGTGAGGGAAATCAAGAACGCTTATTACTTCAAAAGGTGCAAAATTTTTCGAAAGAAAACAGCATAATTTCACTCCAAACAAATGTTGAAAATACGTTGCAGCAAGAAAATAGAAGCCCTTTGCCCAGTGATGCTCTGCAATCTTCTTTTAAAAAGGTTGAGGGAGTAGTGAAGCATGCTGTGATAAAAGAAAAGGGGATGATGGGTGCTCAGGCATCTAATCATTGCATTGAGAATGATTTTTCTTCTTTAAGGACGCAGTCTCGGGAACATGTGTCGTTTTTATCTTATTTGCTAAAAAAAGGTGTTCTTTGTTTTTTAACCGTTGCATTTGTGGTAGCGATAACGTTATGTTTTTATAGCTTTTTAAAAGGAGCTCGTTTTTTTTAATTTTTATGATGTTGATGTTAATAGATGTGAAATGTATTGCGCATTCGTGTTTGTGCGGAAGCTATAGCAACTAAAATTATCCTTTTAAACACGCAACAGAGATTATTGGAAAAGAGGATAATTGGAGAAGGATTCTCTAATTGTAAAAAAACCTCAAATTATCTTGAAGGTTCTGTAAGTGAGTATTTATTTACCAATTGCTGAAATGTCACTCAATATGCTGATCTTGATTGGTATGGGAGTCGTTGCTGGTTTTTTTTCAGGACTTTTTGGAATCGGTGGTGGGTTTCTCATCACGCCGTTATTGATTTTTTATAATATTCCTCCTGCTATTGCTGTTGGAACAGGTGCCAACCAGATGATTGCTTCATCTGTAACAGGAGCAATTACACATTTTAGAAGACGTACGCTCGATATTAAACTTGGTATTCTTTTGGCGCTTGGAGGAGGGATTGGTTCTTTAATCGGGATTCAGGTTTTCTCTGTTTTGAAAAAGTTAGGTCAATTAGATTTAATGATTTCGCTTCTTTATGTGATTCTTCTTGGAAGTGTAGGAAGCTTGATGATCGTTGAAAGTTGGTATGATATGATGCGCAAGCGTAAGGCAGGAAAAGCCAATATTCGTCTTGCTGGTCGACATAACTGGATTCATCGCTTACCCTTAAAAATGCGTTTTCGGACATCTATGATATATGTTAGCATTATTCCAGTTTTAGGGATTGGTCTCATCGTGGGGTTGTTGTCTTCTATTATGGGAATTGGTGGGGGGTTCTTTATGATCCCAGCATTGATTTATCTTCTGCGTGTTCCAACCAGTGTGGTGATTGGGACTTCACTTTTTCAGATTACATTTGTGTCTTCTTTCACGACAGTTTTGCAAAGTATGACTAATCAGTCCGTTGATATTGTCTTGGCTTTTTTGTTAATGCTTGGAGGAAGTATTGGTGCGCAATATGGAACACGGGTTGGACGGAAGTTAAAGGCTGAACAATTGCGTATGGCACTTGCATTTTTAGTGTTGATTGTGTGTATGCGTCTTGCTTTTCAATTATTTATACGCCCTGATAATCTTTTCTCTCTGGATATTCTTATGAGATAAAAATGGGTAGATTATTTTCTTTATACATCATTACAGGTTGCTTTTGTTTTATTTCTTTTTCTACATGGTCACATGTTGGGACGCCAGCTACATTCATTGATCAAGTTGACCACGAAACTGTCCAAATTATTGTAACAACGAATACGATTACTGTGGATGCAAATTTTGCTGGTCGTGATCTTTATATTGCTGGTGTTTTAGAAAATATTGATCCTTTATATTCTCGACAGAACCGTTATGATATTGTTGTAAGCTTGGAGGGACAAGATCGGACAATGGTGATGCGAGAAAAAAAACGCAATGCCGGTGTATGGGTCAATACAGATTCTCTTATTTTTAAAAAGGTTCCTCTTTTTTACTCTATGGTCACAACACGTGAAATTGACGATATTACGAGCATTGAAGATTATAAACGCTTAGGGTTAGGATTACTCTATTTGCCATTGCAGACGGATGAACAAGATCAGAAAAAAATACAAATCTTTCGCGATGAACTTATAAAATTGCAAAAAGCTAAAAGCCTTTATTATGAGGAAGTGGGTGGGGTTCGTTTTGGTTCTGACACACTTTTCACAGCGCATTTTCGTTTGCCAGCAAATATCCCAGTTGGACATTATAAAGTTCGTGCTTATCTTTTTCGTGATGGACAGTTTATTGATAGCGCAACAACGACTCTTGAAATTGTTAAAGCACATATCACCTATACAATTTTTTATGCAGCGCACAAGTATCGTTTTTTATACGGTATTGTTGCAGTGATTATTGCTATTACTACAGGATTTTTATGTCGTTTGATTTTTCGAAAAGATTAACGCAAGGAAAATGTTAAGGCTTTTATTTTTTATGAAAAATTCGTAAGATAAGAAAAATAGGCACAACAACAATAGCTCCTGTCATAGTTATATGGAAGAAATTTGTAAGCGTTATAAATCCTGCTTCCCATAGTGATTGAAAAAAATC
>NZ_JBHIOI010000027.1:0-14095 GCF_042195415.1 Bartonella sp. CE47NXGY
TCTTTCGCGTTCTTTTTCTAATAGCTTCTTTTTTATTTTCTGTCTTATATATTCTTTTGAAATACAATTGATCGGAGAAGTACTTCCAACAAAAAGACCATCTGTTGTACATCCACTCGTTGTATGATGCGTAAATAAAACAGCGCTTATTACGATAGCGAAGAAAATAAAGTGTTTAAACATAAGGTATTTATTGTCGTTTGTTTCTGATGAGCTTTTATAAGTCATTTCTGTTGAATAAATCAATATGTGTTATTTTGTGTTGGTAAAATACAACAAATTGTATGATAACGTTACTGTACTTTGGCACTCTGTATCTAAAGATGGCGATAGATAGTTCAAAACGCTTGAAAATACAGGGGACCCTTTGAGAAGCACTTTTCATAAAGTTATGGAATGAATAGATCAAAGTTTATGGTAATTTTGTATATTCTATGATAACTTTGTATAAGATCTCAATTTCATGATCAAGTTTCTCAAGTTCTTTCTTGTTTTTAACTATACGCTCTTGATATGTCTCTATGTGTTTCATAAGGTTTGAGAGATGTGTATGCTTATGAGAGTGTTTTGCTTCATTCACATGTCGCATTGCATCTATTTCTAATTCTATAAGGGTGCACAGAGTATTAAATACATGATGTCGTTTTTTGATTATATTCTGCCATTTTTTTATTATATTGACATGTTTTTCATAGAGCGGTTGCGATAACTGCTGCTTGTTTTCCAAAAAAAATGTTTTTTCTATCCAGAGAATTTGGTAGAATTTTTCTTCCCACCAGCGACTTCCATTAACAAGGAAAATGCGGAAGAAACTCTCTCTTTCTGTAATTTCTTTTGAAGAGAACACTTCATTCGAATGAGTATATCCCTTTGAAGAATAAAAAAGATGCGTTGTTAAAAGAGCGATAATTAAGACGCTTCTCAATAAAGACTGTTTAATTAACATTGTTTTTTATACCCTCTTTGTGCCTGATTATAGTCATTGTGAGGGGGGCTTAATGGTTCTTTAGAAGTATTTTGAAAGGCATTTTATGATCCGTTTAAAGATTTTTTAAATACTGCTTCCATTTTTCAAAAGTGCTATATCTTACGGGCGGTTTTACATTTTCTTTGGGCATCATGGCAAGGTATACCTCTCTAGCCATAACGCACATTGTTGCTGTGTTTCTAAAACGAGTGAGTTCATTGCCTATTATGAGCAGCTCTGTCTGGAGAGTTTGTTCTTTTCGACTAATGCCATTAGGGGAATCCAAAAATTTTTCTGCGTACGCAAACATTGGATCATCAAAGTTTGTTTCAAACTTTGCTTTGAGGAAAATATTTTCTATATAATCCCAATTTTTCCTGTATTTCATCCCGTTAGCTTTAAAATCCTTCAGTCTTGTTGGTAAGTCGTTAAAGGTAAGTGTGGGCATCGTTTTATCACCTTGCCATAAATCAAAAAAACGTCCACAAAAAACAAGCAATATGTGATAATGTTTAAAAATATTGAATTCTGGAGGATTACTGGGCAATGTTATTAAATGCCTCCAAAATTGACTTTTGTCATGGGGTATGTCTACAGTCCATTCCATATACGCTTTTAAATATTCTACCTCTTTTTTTGCTTTTTCTAATTTCTGAGAATATGCTAAAGGAGTGTAATTTTCATGGACATATTTTTGGTAAAGCCTATCGTATTCAGCAAGGTCGCTTACTTGAGTACAACCCAATAATATGAATACAGAAAAAAACGTTATAAATATTATGACGTACGTTCTGAATAATAATTTCATCATTTTAACTTTTAATGATTATCATGAATATTTAATTGATTTCTGTTGAATAAATCAATATGTGTTATTTTTGTGTTGAAAATATACGTAAAAACGTATTTAATAAAAATGGTTATAATGATCATAATGTGTCTAAATAAAGGTGTGGTACTGGCTAAAACCCCGCATATGTGGGGTTTTAGCTTATTGGAGGAGATATGACAGCAGAAAATATGCAGAATATATAAGGGGATCTGTAGACAAAATGGTTGTCCTAGGGTGGGGAGAGTAGGCAATATCCAAAATACTCCAAATGAAATATACTTGTTGTTGTACATTCACGCACTTGTTTTAATAAAGATATCTCGCTCTAAGCTCATTTCACAGCCATTTTATGCCGGCGTTCATAAATTTCATACTGCCGCTTGTGAATAATATCGTGAGGGGTATAACGGTCAAGCCCCGTAAATTATAAACCCCAGAGGTTATAAAACCCTGTAGATTATAAACATTGCGCACCCTATCTTACTTTATGAAAAAGTAAGTTGGTACTATTGGGGGCCCGTTGCCAAAATTGCGGCATGGGCTGTAGCTCTTGAGACGATTCATAATCTCGTTTACTGGGAGGCTTCTTACGAAGAGATATGCTTTTCTTGGAAAGTTTCTCGCCATACGGATCTTTCTGTTTGTGAACTGTAAGCGAAGAGGAGTGATTGATTTCAATAGAATAGAGGGGGAGAGAATTTTTTGCTCTTCGGATTCTTATGCAAGAGGAATAACGCTATCTGTATCAATCAAAGTATTCGTATAAAAAAGATGCGTGTTGAAAGAGGGATGGCTTAGAACACGTGGAAAACCATAGTGTATAAAATTGGTAATGAGGGATCTTCTTTGAAAAGGCAGGCTCTCAATTTTCTGGTATATGGGATGTCTGGTATATGGGATTTTTGCCATATGGGAGCGTGGGGTGGCTTCTTGAAAGCTTCACTGTGGAGGGGTATCACTGTTTGTTTTTTTTTCTTTTGGTAAGGGGTGGGGAGAATGGGAAAGGCGTTGAGAGGAGGTTCTGGAAATGGCTCTGTTAGATTTGTTGTAAATGACGAATAGGATCGATGAAGCTTATTCTAATTTTTACAGGGAATACTTGTGTTGCTTGAGGTGGGTAGAGAGGCTAGAAAGATAAGATTATTCATTTTGGGGCGGATAAAGGTATCAATGGGATATGTTCAAACAATGAGTTTATAATAATTCATTATTGAGATTTAATTTGAATTTCAATGAGAGCCCGAAATAGTGTGAGATGTTCTTATTTCAACCCTTCTTATTCAGACGCTCTTATATTGAATCAAGTAAAATCGTTTGTTTGCATATTACAAACAGGGTGAGCTTGTGGGGAAAAATATTCAAGAAATAAAATATTGAAAAAATAAAAATGCCTATACCGTCTCAAGTGCTAAGAGCTGTTGCAACAGTGAGGCTTGGTAAAGAGAAGGATAGGGGGACAATCTTACAGAAATGAAAGAGAGGGGAGGCAAGGAAAGGGGAGGCAAGGAAAGGGGTGGGGGGATATTCTTTGGGGGGCGGTCAATTTCAAAAGCCGTTCGTAAGGCATTTTAGAGATTAAGCGTGGCATTGAGGCTCTTGATTTTGAAGCCATTGATTTTGAAGCTACTGAAGCGCATGGTTTAAAGGATGGAGGATTTGATGAAGCCGATGAAGGTTGGGGAAAAGATTTAGGCTTATAGGGAAGACTTATAAGGGCAAGAAGAGAGAGGCAAAAGAAGAATAAAATGGTGCTGCGAGAGAGGATTGAACTCTCGACCTCTCCCTTACCAAGGGAGTGCTCTACCACTGAGCTACCGCAGCCCTTTTCAATCTTTGCGCTGTCTTGTGCCATATTGTCAGAAAATAGGCAAGAGAACATTTGTATATTCTTGCAAGAAAACGTATCTTATGTCATGACATATGTTTCTTATATGCTTAAATATTTAAGGTTATGAGTTGCTTGGATAGAAGCTCAACACTGTTTAAAAGGTTGCGCAATGACACAAATGCATCAAAAACAAAAACAAAATGAAATTAATCATCAAGATGAAAAAGCAAAACGACGTCAAGAAAGATTGGCACAACAATTGCGTCAAAACCTGAAACGTCGAAAAGAGCAAAGCCGAAAAAGAGCACAACCAGAGCTCTAAAATGCAAAAAAATGTTTTTTAGTAAATTTTTGCAACCAAACTTCTCAATAATTTGTTCTCATAGTTAGAATGCGTTCTAAAACGATTAATAAAGCATAACTTCCCGAAGGGGGACAATCCTTTGGAAGGGCAGGCACAAAGGAAAAGAGGGAAAACACGATGGATTCTATTCAAATTGTTGGGGGAAAAAAACTTCAAGGAACAATTCCTATATCAGGGGCAAAAAATGCTGCATTGCCTCTTATGATTGCGGCGCTGCTTACAGAAGAAACGCTCACTTTAGAAAATATTCCGCATCTGGCCGATGTTGAATTGCTTATTCGTATTCTCAATAATCATGGTGTTGGATATGCCGTTGATGGACAAGAGTTTAACGATGAATGTGTGAATTCAAGAACAATTCATTTTACGGCGCAAAAAATAGCCACAACACGGGCACCATACGAACTGGTGAAAAAAATGCGTGCAAGCTTTTGGGTTATCGGACCACTGCTTGCACGATGCGCAGAGGCTTATGTTTCGCTTCCTGGAGGATGCGCTATTGGAACAAGACCTGTCGATTTTATCCTTGAGGGACTTAAAACTTTAGGCGCACAGATTACGATCGAAAATGGATATGTTCATGCAAAAGCGCTAAAGGGGTTAAAAGGTGCTCACTATCGTTTCCCTAAAGTCACTGTTGGTGGAACCCATGTGCTGCTGATGGCGGCGACAATGGCAAAGGGAACAACCACTCTTGAGAATGCAGCTTGTGAGCCAGAAGTGACAAACCTTATTCGAACCCTGAATGCGATGGGGGCTCAAATAACCGGTGAAGGAACAACAACGCTTACAATTGAAGGGGTTAAAAAACTCAACGGTGCTAGAGTACGCGTTATTGCTGATCGAATCGAAGCGGGAACATATGCAATGGCTGTTGCTATGACGGGAGGAGATGTCTTTCTTAAAAATGCAAATCCTAATCATCTCACAAAGGTGCTTAAGGTGCTCCAAAAAACAGGACTCGAGATTCAAATAGAACCTCAAGGAATTCATATTAAGCGAAATCCAAAGAACACCAAAATTATGCCCGTTGATATTAAAACAGGACCTTATCCTGCTTTTCCAACTGATCTCCAAGCGCAATTCATGGCGCTCATGACACGGGCTGAAGGAATCGCGCATATTACAGAGACGGTTTTCGAAAATCGTTTTATGCATGTTCAAGAACTCAATCGCTTAGGAGCACAGATAAAGCTTGATGGGCAGACGGCAACTGTCTATGGAACAGAGAATTTGCAAGGGGCTCCTGTCATGGCGACGGATTTGCGTGCTTCTGTTTCTCTTGTGATTGCAGCATTGGCAGCAAAGGGAGAAACAATCGTCAATCGTGTTTATCATCTTGATCGTGGATTTGAGAGATTAGAAGAAAAATTGGCTCGTTGTGGCGCAAAAATCCAACGTATCACAGTGTAAAGCTTTCAAAGATATGCTCCAAAGAATGGCTTTGAGAGGGGGTGATATGTTGTTAGGTGTGCTTTTGGGAGGTGTGATCTCAAAAATAAAGGGTTATTAGTCCTCTCAATAAACGTGGGTTTTATTTCATGGTTTTGGAGTTTTTACGAGCGGGCATAAAAGTTTGAGAGGCGGGGGTGGAGCTCATAAAATAAAGACTGTTTTTAAATTTTATTGCTAATTTCCTGAAATTGCTTTATACCTTAAAGAGTAACTTTGGTCGTCTACGCAGCGATCAGTAGGGTCTGAAAGCCCTAAAGTTCAGTACATAAGATTAGCCTACTTTTGTAGGTATCCCGGGATTCCGGGAGTTTTTGCCATGTCCAGGTGCGATGAGCACTAAAAGCAAAAAAAGCTGACTGAACTCAGTACTTTCAGACTCCCGGAATACCAATGCGAGGGCGCTCGCAACCGGCAGGGGAGCTTGAAGTGAAAGCTAAAAATCCACACTTTAACGATATTTCGATAGGCAGAAAAATTCGCTTTAAAAGAACAATGATCGGGATGTCGCAAAAGAAATTAGGTAGCCAGTTAGGTGTGACTTTTCAACAAATCCAAAAATATGAAAAAGGCTCTAATCGTATAGGAGCTGGGCGTTTACAGGAAATTGCTGATATTCTCAATGTTCCTATTGCCTTTTTTACGCTGATCTCTCGACAAAAGAAAATGCCTTGTATTGCTGTGATGAAGGGATCGCAAGTAAAGAAGAGCACATCCTTTTGAAAAGTTTTAGAGAGCTCAAACCTCAAAAACAGAAAGCAATTTTGTGTTTGATTGTCTCATGAGATAAAAACACTGTTTTAAATTTTATTGCTGGTCTCCAGAAATTATTTTATGAACAAGCACCAGGGTTCTCGTCGTACAGTGTGGTTGAATGGTGAAACCCAAAGCCTGAAAATCCAAGATGAAACATTGGCCTGCTTTATAAGTATCGCGAGATTCTGGGAGCTTTTGTTATGTCCAAGTGCGCTCTAGCACTAAAAGCAAAAAAGCTGACTGAACTCAGTGTTTTTGACTCCCGGAATACGCATAAGAGGCGCTCGCAACCGGCAGGGGAGCTTGACGTGCAAACTAAAAATCCACACTTTAACGATATTTCGATAGGCAGAAAATTTCGCTTTAAAAGAGCAATGCTGGGAATGCCGCAAAAGAAATTAGGCAGCCAGTTAGGTGTGACTTTTCAACAAATCCAAAAATATGAAAAAGGCTCTAATCGTATAGGAGCTGGGCGTTTACAGGAAATTGCTGATATTCTCAATGTTCCTATTGCCTTTTTTACGCTGATCTCTCGACAAAAGAAAATGCCTTGTATTGCTGTGATGAAGGGATCGCAAGTAAAGAAGAGCACATCCTTTTGAAAAGTTTTAGAGAGCTCAAACCTAAAAAGCAGAAAGCAATTTTAAGATTAAATTTTCGTTAGAATCAAAAAAAAGATTAAAGAGGCTCTTGCTAAATAATAAATTATTATATAAAGCTTTTTCTAGAGAAGGGGGTTAACATTTCTCCTCCCCCCCCCCGCAGAAATGTCCAAATAAAACCTCCTTCTCATCGTTTTAAAAATCACGAAAAATTTTATCTTTTATCCTTTATTTTTTTTAAAAGAGTGACTTATTTGTGCTAGAAAAGTTGCTGTATTAGGCAAATTGGAGGGTGGGGTGTTTTTAGTAGGGATTTGGGAAGGGCTGGAAAAGTCGTCTTGTCAAATAGAGTTCTCAAAAGAAAATCTTGGAGAGCAATCATCCAAAGGGCGCACAGTGGAGAGCGATCATCAAAGGGGCGGCTTAAAAGAAGCTACCAAAAATCCGGAACTTCAGGCTTTAAATGAGGACCAATCCGTACTGCCGAGACCTTTTCTGCTAAACCGGTGCGATCTGAAATCTCAACCGCTAAACCACAAAGGGTGGCAGGACCACACGCCGGTTCAAAACGATCTTGCTTCGTCTTATAAAGAAAACGGTGTAAGGGTTCTTCTTTATCCATTCCAAGAGATGAATTATAATCTCCACACATGCCTGCATCTGTTAAATAGGCGCTCCCACCTTCTAAGATCTGCGCGTCAGCCGTGGGAATATGCGTATGGGTGCCAACGATAACACTCACACGACCATCAAGAAAATGGCCAAAACATTGCTTCTCGCTTGTCGTTTCTGCGTGAAAGTCAAAAATAATCGTATCGGCTTGCTCCATCAACGAACAGGCAAGCAGAATATTTTCCGCTGTTTCAAATGGATCTTCTACTTTACACGGCATAAAAACGTTGCCCAACAGATTGGCGACAAGAACACGGGCGCCATTTTTTGCCGTAAAAACACCAGAACCTTTTCCAGGAGTTTCTTTCGAAAAATTGGCAGGGCGTAAAAAACGATCACTCTCATGGGCATACTGCAATGCTTCTTTGTGAGAAAAAGCATGATTACCTGTGGTGACAACATCAACACCGGTCATCAAAAGATCTTGATACGTTTCTTGTGTGAGACCAAAACCACCAGAGGCATTTTCACCATTTACCACAACAAAATCAAGCTGCCATTTCTCAATCAGTTGAGGAAGGTATTCAAAAACAGCTTTACAGCCTGTGCTACCAACAATGTCACCTAAAAATAAAAAACGCATAGGCGCTTTAATCACATTTTAACATTTTAAGAAACCTTTTTCTGTAAAAATTCCTTGTACCTGTAGATCGTGTTCTGCTGCGGGAATAGAGGAAACCTCCTGACATGAAAATCCTATGCCCCATAATATCATTTGATGCCCTTGTTTTTCAAGAGCTGCAACAGCACGGTCATAGTATCCTCCTCCATAGCCAAGACGGTGACATTGACGATCAAATGCAGAAAGCGGAACAATAATATTATTGGGGGCAACAACGTCATTGTCTGCACCCGGACCAAAGGTGCCAAAACGCATGGGCTCTAAAATTGTGCTGGGCAAAAATGCACGGAAAATCATGGTGGTGGAATCAAGAACTGCTGGTAAGGCTAAATGCCCACCGCGTAACGCTACAGCATCCAGTAAAGGACGCGGGTCAATTTCCGATTTAATGGGCCAATAGCCTGCTAAAATGAGGCGTGAAAAATCGGTTCCCTTCTTTTCAAGGTATTCAATAAAGTGGCAACAAGCACGCTGCGAAAAGAGTGCACGCTCTTCTGTTAAAAGAGCATCACGACGCGATAAACCGCTTTTGCGTTGCTGTGTGCGAAGGGATGAAGCAGATTCATAGAGGGGATTATTTGTCATTGTCTCGTCAATTGTTTTATAAGATGCTGGTATTTTATCCATTGTTGGCGTTTTGTAAATCTCTGTATGGACAAGAGCTGTGCTCATGAAAAAAAAGCATGAAAAAAAGTGTGTGCTCTTTAGGGGGTATCTTGGTGCAACAAGCCGCTTTTGCGTTGCTGTGTGCGAAGGGATGAAGCAGATTCATAGAGGGGATTATTTGTCATTGTCTCGTCAATTGTTTTATAAGATGCTGGTATTTTATCCATTGTTGGCGTTTTGTAAATCTCTGTATGGACAAGAGCTGTGCTCATGAAAAAAAAGCATGAAAAAAAGTGTGTGCTCTTTAGGGGGTATCTTGGTGCAACAAGCCGCTTTTGCGTTGCTTGCGTGCGAAGGGGTGAAGCAGATTCACAGAGGGGATTATTTTGTCAGTGCTGTCTGTTTTATAAAATAAAGCCCCTCGTCATTTTTATTTCTTGAAAAGAGAGTATCGTCATTGGTCTTATGTAAAAGGACGCTCTCAATTTTAGCTGGAAAAATTTTTATGCAAAAAAGTTATACAAATAAAGGGTGATCCACAACAGCCGATGGAAAAAGCTGATCCCGGGAACCTATACAAATAGGTGGGCGCCATATGAAAAAGCCCACGGGCTTGATCAGAGACAGCTCCCTTGGAGATCATTAAGGTCTCAGGAATACGTTATTTCCTGTCGAGAAGCGCAGAACACCCTCCTTAATATAAAACAATTTCAGAGTTTCTGCTAGAGATAAAATAACCTCGCTCTCTTCTTTTTCATAAAGTATTTCAGGAGAGATTGATGATATTGTCGGTGGTTGCTCGAAATGGCTGTATGATGGATGGCTTATTCAAAGTAAAAAAGCAAAAAATATGAGTGGGGGTGGGTGTTTGAGTGACGTAGAACGGTTTATTGCCAATCGCTTGATTTTTATGTTTCGGGGGGAATGTTTCTGGGAGCTTTGAAGGGGAAATATTTTTTATTTAAGGATGTTTGTTGAATTGATATTGCTTCTTTGAAGTTTTTTCCTTGTAGGGAATATTTCAGTGCTGTTTTATCAACTTTGAGGGCAAATTGTGAACGCTTTTCGTTTCTATGATTTTCTAAGTGTAAAAAGGTATCTCCAATCATGGGGTGAAGGCTATGAGAGTGTTCGTGAAGAGCGAAATATAGTAAAAGATAAATATTTTTTGTCTTTAGAATGAAGCAAACACAATAAAGAGGTGATAAAATCTAAAAAGGGAGGAAACATGAGACTTATCAACTTTAGAAAATTATATACTTTTACTTTCAAGGCGACAATTAAAGAACCTGTTAAGCCCTATATGGTTTCAATTGTTAATGTTGAAGATCTAACAGATATCACTGTTTTTACAATAAACGATGGTGATCCTGTTAGACTTTTTTTAGAATTTGTGAAAAAAATAGAAAACAGTACAAGATTTTATGCTTATAACCTAAACTATGATTATGCTATTATTCGATCTTGGTGTCATTTTAATCAAAATGATCTTATAACACCTAAATTTTATGATTTTATCTCGCAAAATGCTAGAGTTCTTAGATCGGAACTTGCATTTCAATCAAATAAATCAAAAAGAGTTTATCTATTCGATTCATTAGAGTTATTTTTAGTTCCTTTGCAAGACATAATAACAGCTTTTACCGATTTAAAACAAAGTGAATCTTCTCTCTTTGAGTGCATTGATGATGTTATTATTCATCAAAATGATATCGATTGCTGTGTGAATGAAAGCAAGGGATTAGCCATTGCTCTCAAAAAAAGACTCCAATGGGGAAGAAATAAAATGACTTTTGCAGCTGATGCTAAAGCTGTATGGTCAGAAAAAATGTTTAAAAAATTTACAAAAATTAAAGCAGAAACATATTTATTCCCATCTTTAGAAGAAGGTGATGATTATATTTTTAGAAAAGCAAATGACGGTGGTTTTTGTTTTTTTAATAGATATATGGGTAAATTCATAAATAAAGAAATTGAAATTTATGATGTCAATAGTATGGGCCCTGCTATGATGTTAAAACAATTACCTATAGGGGCACCTCTTTATAAAAAAGGTAAAATTGAAACTAATGACTTACACCCTCTAGGTCTTCAAAGATTTTATATAAATTCAGCAGAATTAAGAGAAAACAAAATACCTATTTTAAATAATAACACACAATCATCATCTGGGGGTGTTGAATATTTACAAATTTTATCTGAACACGAATGTGAACATAAAAAAATATTCATGTTAACATTACAAGAATTTGAATTGTTTAAACAATCTTATCACTACCAAAATTTGGAATTATTAGATGGTTATCTCTTTCAAGCAAGAGATGACCTTTTTACTGATTATATTGATGAATTTTTTGAATTGAAAAATTCTTCAGATAAAACAATCAGCAGAATAGGAAAAATGTTTCTTAATTCATTATGTGGAAAAATGGCTGAACGTCCTCATAGAATTAAAAGATATATCGAATTTGAAAATGATGTTCTTAGATTTATTTGGGGTGAAACAATATTCCAAAAATGTGGTTATTTGCCAATTTCTTTATTTGCTGGAAGCTATGCTCGTATGTTTTTAATTGAGTCTATTTACAAAATTGGACTTGAAAATTTTATCTATTGTGACACTGATAGTATCCATTGTTTCAAAACTGAAAATGCTAAAAAATTAGATATTCATCCCTCTAAAATAGGGGCTTGGAAATTAGAAAATAAAAAGAAAATTATAGCAGCTAAATATTTAGCTCGTCGTCGGTATTGTTTGCAATTTGAAGATAATACTTTTCAAGCAGTTTGCCCATATATACCTTCTGACAAATTAACGCCTCATATCAAGTCATTGGATGATTTTCAACTTGGTAAAAGCGTTAAAATGACAGATTTTAAAATGGGTGTTGGTGGTCTATACCCAATAGAAAGATTTGTTTCAATTTAAAGGAAAATAGGAAAAGTGAGTATACTGGGAGATGAAAACGTGCATAGAAAGGCGTGATGGTATCAAATTTTATCCTGTTATGGCGTAACATACTGTTATTTACTGGCAATATAAGGTTGCTATCCTTGATAGGTTCAATGTTTTTATGTGTGTGGTCAATGTCCTTAAGTTTAAGAAAATCCCATATGTGGGAAACCAAGTGAAGTCTACTAGAATTCGGATTGTTTACAGTCCGAAGTGGGTTAAGAGACTTCGTGCTTTAAGGTGTGGGGAGGATATGCATTGGCAATCGCTTGATTTTTATGTTTCGGGGGGAATGTTTCGGGGAGCTTTGAAGGGGAAATATTTCTTATTCAAGAATGTTTGTTTAACTGACGTTGCGTCTTTGAAGTTTTTTCCTTGTAGGGAATATTTCAGTGCTGTTTTATCAACTTTGAGGGGGGGAGAGAGCCGATATGGTATGTGCTGCTATGGTTTTATAAAAATAAAAAAAAGACGATGACTATTTATCAGAGGGGCTAAGCGATGTTTTAAGCTTTTTTCAAAAAGTATTTTTTGAGGATCGTGTTTTATCATCTTTTTATCCATGATGGAGGGATAGTGAAAAAAAGAGGCGGTGTGAAGAGAACGCAGGCGGGCAGCGTTTTTTTGCTATGAGAGAAATTCTGAAGGAAGTATATTGGAAGTGTTTGGACCCTGCCTTCAATACAAAAAAGGTCCAAATTCAAAAAAGACATTGTCAATTGCTTGGGGGGGGAATTTCTTGGGATGGTATTTGATGGCGTGTGCAGGGACTGAGTTTATTGAGTGGAATGTGAAGCCGGCTTGCGTCTTATCTAGGTTTGAAAGGATGCCGTAAAGTGTCTTGTTCTTGAATGGTTTTAAAGAGCTTGGGGTGATTGTTCGTCTAACAGAGCTTGCACGCGCTTTTGAATCCTGCGCATTTGTGGATAGTAATCCAATGCTGTTTCATAAGCTTTAAGAGCAAGTTTTGGACGCTCCGTTGCTTCCATGACAACGCCAAGTTCAAAAAAAGCACTATAATTGCGCGGCTCAAGTTCAAGAGCATGGTTGAGATCAAGCAGGGCAAGTTTGAAATCGTTCAGTTGAATGTGAATCCAAGCGCGTCTTATCCAAGCTTCAGAATGAGTAGGTAAAAGTGCAAGAGCATTGTCAATATAATCAAGCGCAAGTCCATAATCGTCGCTGTTGAGTGCATTTTCGGCCCATGACATTAAAAGATCAATCGTCTCACTCCCCGATTGGGACCATAAATGTTGAAGTTGTTGACTGATCTTTTTCGCTTTAGCAACATCAGCACAATATTTCAACTCTTTGAGTAAACGTGAAATTTCTGCTTCTTTGCGCTGCTTAACTCTGTCAACATGGGAAAGCTGCTCTTTGTCAAGATCTTCAAGAATAACCGCCGAGGAATCAGAATCGGAGGGCGTTGAGGAAGGGGGAGGAGAATTGGGAATAAGATCATCTAACGGTAAAAGCGATTGTGGAGAAGGCCGATCTTCAGGAAGAGAAGGAGGATTTTGCCCATAGCTCGAGGGAACAAAACAAAAAACGCCAACAAAAAAAAGAAAAAACGCGCGCTGAAAAATACAGAAAAAACGCAGCTGAAAAAATCGAAAGGCTTTTAAAAAAATAGAAGAATCCATAAAAACAAGCCCCCAAAAGATAAATCACCAAATATTATCAAATACTAGACTTGTAATCAACGGACTTATAACCAAAAAAACGCAAAAAAATTTTTTAAGCCTACAATTAAAGTAGGCATAAAAACATTGATCCTAAAGAAATTAGTCCTAAAAGAATTAGCCCTGACGTGCTCTAAAACGTGGGTTCGTTTTATTAAGAATATAAACACGACCCTTACGACGCACCAAACGATTGTTACGGTGGCGCTCTTTTAGTGCTTTAAGCGAATTTTTAATTTTCATCATATTCACCGTTTAAATAGTTTACGTAACACAATACTATAATACAATATTAAAACACGAAAATACAATATTACAACCCCAATAGACTGCTTACTCTATGAGCATTGCATTGCGATATCGTACTTGCATGATAACATCACACGATACACCTTTTCACTGTGATCACAAAAAGAAAAGCGCACTCTTAAGGTACGCATTAACCACTTCATTAGCACAACGATAAGTGAAAATTGCAAAAAAGTAGGAGAGATTTAACAAGAAGTCTTATTCTTGTCAAGGGTATATCCCTTACAAATTCCTTAGGGTGTGTTAATGGTTGCCTTGAAGGTAAAAATTTTCTCGTAAAAAAAGGACACAAAAAAGCACAAAGAGTGGAAAAAAGTAAAAGCCTTTTCAGCTTTAAACAAATAAGCTCTGTTAGGGAGTGTTGAAAGATCAGGAGCGCTGTTGAGCCGTTGGATTGTTGAAGTGGTGTGGGTTTTTGTCGTTAAGGGCAAGGTGTGGCTTCTTAAAACG
>NZ_JBHIOI010000027.1:14195-20101 GCF_042195415.1 Bartonella sp. CE47NXGY
GGTTTTTGTCGTTAAGGGCAAAGGGGGACTTCTTAAAACGCAAGATGCTTGTTTGTGGGGGCTCGTGAAGCCCTGTCAGGTGCGTGCGCCGGCTGAAATGCTTGAAGTGGGGAAGAGGGGACGCCGTTGGAATTGTTTCTTGTATTGGCTGTACGCACATAATATCATGCCTATAGTTTCAAACGTCCCCTTATGAAAAATCTCATACCCTCAATATGGGTCATCAATAACTGGTAATCACATTAAATACGTCTAGAAATATGAAAATAAGGATTATGGTATTTTAATACCACGTTTTTCACGACTTTTTTTATTTATTAATTTCTTTATTACATTTTTGAATTGCTAAGTTTAGTCCTGTAAGCGCTTTACGGTACAGTTTTCGATATTTAATGGTAGAATAAACAAGCCAAACGGATAATGTTATTATTGCACAACCGACAATGATCCCTAGAATGCGCCCTAATATTATAGCTTCAGTCATTTTCTCTCCTTATTATATTTTGATTAGCAACCGCTTCGTCTAGTTGTTTCATTACTTTTTTCAGTTTCTTCTTTACTATGATCCGTAGCACCAAAGAGATTGGTATCGAACCGTACAGAATTAATCCGCATATCAGCCCGATTAAACTTGCAGCATCCATTTGAGGTTTATCCGCACTGCCTAATATTGAGAGAAAAATGTATAAACAGACGCTTATAAAGATTATGAATATAAATTCTCCCAGTGAAACAACACCAGCCTTTAATGTTTCCTTAACTTCTTTTTGGATATCGAGGACTAAGTCCCATTGAGAAGATGTATCATTTTGTTCTTTTGGTGATGCATTTGATAGGTTTGGTTTTGTCATGTTGATATTCGTTTGTTTCTTGAAGGTTTTGTCTTTTGATAAAGCGAATAACTCAGTTTCTCAGACTATTTTTATGAAATGAAAAAAGATTTCTGTAGTTGTTAAAATGATAATACGAATGACTTGCTACGTCTGTAGCGCATCTTCCCTTTATTATTATGAGGCATGTACAATTTTTCGTGCCGCTGTATAAAAGATTCGTTTTGTGAGTACAATTATATTTTATCACTAAACTATAGGCGAAGAGGCATTTAATATTGAAGTGTTTAGCCGGTTGAATTTACTTAAGAAAAGCTTGATTGTTGATAGATCGGCACAGGAATCTTCGTCCTTGAGCGCGGTTAGGCGCGCAAATTTGAATAATGTAACTTTATAGGGGAAAGAACGAAGGCGATAGACATAACGGAGGTGACAAATATTACAAATGTTAAAGTGAGTGATATTTTAAGCGGCTGGTGTTTTAGCGTGTAAGCTAAATTTACGGTTTTCTTTCAGTGTGGAGTGTATGTACATCTGCTCTTTTAAGCCTTATCGCGAAATGAAATAAGGAGAGACGCTTCAAGCCCTAGAAAATACGACACAGGTAATATCGCCTTATGAGGGGAGAGAGGATATTGCTATGATGGATAAGCTTAGTACTGTAATGATATCTTTGACATGAAACTCAAGGGGTGGTGCGGAGCGCTTGGCAATTTTGTGAAAAAATGAACATAAAAAGGGAGACTAGAGGCAATGAGAACGCATTGTTAGAATGCTCTCTATAGGCCGCAAGAGGTAAGTTTATCCTCTAAAGGTTGCAATTAAAGGCCTAAAGATTGGCATTAAAAGAAAAATGAAGGGGCTGCGTATGTTATAGGGGAATATTTATGCTGTGGGAGGTGGAGGGGTAGTGAAGTTGGGGGCTGGTGGATTGTTTTTAGCCGTGGGGGGATATTTTTGAGAAAAGGAAGGGGAGAAGAGCTAGGGGGTGGAGTTGAAGGGTTGGGAGCGCTTGTTGTACTGCTTGGATATCGGTGTGTGGGGGAGAGGTTGTTTTTGAGGGCGGATGAGATGTTCGTGTAGGATGAAGCGGTTTGGAGGGGGAAGAGGTGATGTTTTTAAGAGAGAAGGAGCTTGTAGGAGGGCTTCACGCCCTTTCAGGGGAGAATTAAAAGGTTAGGGGCGCTTTTGAAGCCGATGGATATCGGTGTGGGGGGAGAGGTTGTTTTTTCAGTTCATTTGGGGGAAAAGTGTGAAAAAGTATTTGTATATATGTGGGCTTAAGATTTGTTGGCTGGTCCCAGTAATTGGATGATATGCCCCATTTTGCGGTTGGGGTGAACAGTGCTTTTGCCATATAAATGGATCGAGGTGCGCTCTTGCTTCAGAAAATATTTTAACGTGCTAAAATTGTTACCAAGAAGATTGGTCATTTGGCAATCGCTATGGCGATAGGGACTGCCTAAGGGAAGTCCGCAAATAGCACGGATATGCTGTTCAAATTGTGAAGTTATGCATGCCTTTTGTGTCCAATGACCAGAATTATGGACACGCGGTGCTAATTCATTCACTAAAAGATGACCATTCGTTAAGACAAAAAGTTCAATACAAAGAACACCAACATAATCGAGGGCATCCATGACTGTTACACTGATTTCTTGAGCTGCTTTTTGCACGTCAAGTGGAATATGTGATGGAACAAAGGACTTATGAAGAATACCATTTTTGTGTTGATTTTCAGGGCAGTCATAAAAAATATGTTCTCCTTGTTTTGTACGTGCCGAAAGAACCGAAATTTCCGATAAAAAAGGGACTATTTCTTCTAAAATACAAGGCTGTTCCTGAAAAGTCCTTAAGGCTTCGTCAAGGGTTTGTTCATCTGGGTGATCAAGCTTGATCTGGTTTTTTCCGTCATAACCAAAACGACGCGTCTTTAAAAGACCACGTCCGCCTAAGGTATCAAGAGCGGAAAGAAGAGAAGAAGAATTGTCAACAGCGTGCCATAACGCGGTGCCAATCCCTTGATCACGCAAAAATTGCTTCTCAAAAAGTCGATCTTGCGTGATCTCTAATGCTTTGGAAGAAGGATAAACAGGCTTACTCTTTTCTACATATTGAACCGTTTGAAGCGAAAGATTTTCAAATTCATAGCTGACAACATCACACTGAGAAATAAAATGATCTAAAGCTGATATATCGTCATAGGAGGAAACAATATGGTTGTTTGCTGTTTGAGCGGCTGGGCAATCGGCTTCAGGGCAAAAAATAACGGTTCGAAATCCTAATTCTGCGGCCGCTATGGCGAGCATCCGCGCTAATTGTCCCCCCCCGATTAAACCAATGACGCTGCCTGGAGGTAACATGGTGAAGGGAGTGGTGTTGGACGAGGTGGTGTTGGCTAAGGTGGTGTTGGAGGGAGTGGTGTTGGACGAGGTGGTGTTGGCTGAGGAGGTGTTGGACGAGGTGGTGTTGGCTAAGGTGGTGTTGGAGGGAGTGGTGTTGGAGGGAGTGGTGTTGGACGAGGTGGTGTTGGATGAGGGGGGGGTGGAAAACGGTGCCATTTTAAACCTCCGTTACAGGCGTTTGGGCGACATTGGCTGTTTGTTGTTGACGCCAATCTTCTAATCGTTGGGCGAGATCATGGTCATAAACGGCCATAACGGCTGCGGCTAAAAGGGCTGCATTAATTGCGCCTGCTTTGCCAATTGCTAATGTGCCGACGGGTATCCCTGCTGGCATTTGTACGATTGAAAGCAAAGAATCTTGACCAGAAAGAGAGTGAGAATGCACTGGAACGCCAAAAACAGGAAGAGGAGTAAGGGCTGCTAACATACCTGGAAGATGCGCTGCCCCCCCCGCACCGGCAATTAAAACTTTAAACCCTGCTTCTTTTGCTTCTTTGGCAAATTGATAAAGGCGTTCAGGAGTTCGGTGTGCTGAGACAATATGCGAACTATGAGAAATACCAAGATTCGTCAAAATATCTGCACTATGGCACATCGTTTGCCAATCCGATTGGCTCCCCATTAAAATCGCCACATCACATGATTTTTTCATCATTCTCTATCCTTTTCAAAGGTTCAATGCGATTCTTTATCATTATTTTTTTAAAGTTTTATATTCTTTTTGCAAAGCCAATTGATGACAGAGAAACAGTTATTTTTCAAATAAGGCGGAAAGCTAAAAATTTAAAGGGGATCTCGAGAGATGAAAAACTAAAGTATTGAAGGCATGAAGCACTTCTTGTGAGGGGGAAGGGCAATGTCACGGGGTGGCGTGGGACCCATGAGGCTGTTGAGCTTGCGGTATTGTCTTTTATTTAAGATAAGAGGGAAAAATGTATTGGGGAAAAGCCATTGATTATAAGTTTTTTTTAAAAAAATGTCTTATTTTTTATTTGCTAAAATAAACAAGATCACCATATGATATAAAATCTGTTGCAATTTGAAACATTGCTTATGAGAAAAAGAGATTTTTATGTCAAAAATGTGTTGCAAAATGAGGATATTCTTTTGAGAAAAAAAGAGATGTATATCTCTCGATTTCAAAGCCTATTTATTTTGTTGTTCAAGTGATTCTTTTGTGAGTGGGGGATATAATCTTTATAGGGGATATAATCTTTATAATTGTCGATATATCTTTAACAATGGCAGATATAAGGGGAAGCGAATAATCAACGCTTTTGTGCTTTTAACGCTTTTGTTGAGATGTGCTTCTGAGCGATTATATCGTTTTTTCACTTAAATATAATGGCAATATCAATCGCGAGTGACGAATTGTGAATAATAAATCCATGGTCTCTTTTTTGCCCAATTTTGTAATATGGTGAACGCTGAAATAAATAAGAGTTAAACAACGGATGTAAAGGAGATTTAAAAGCTATGTTTCTTCCATTTTTAATCGCTTTAGGTACTGCAGTAACGACTATGTGTGGTAAAAAAAATATAAGTTATGCTTTGTGGGCAATTTTATTCGTTGTCATTCTTCTCACTTTCAATCATCACGCAACTTCTACTTTAAATTTATCTTTTTGAGAGAATAGCCATGGAACATGTTGAACAAAAAAATCCTCACTTCGTCATCTTTATGAATACGCTAGGACTCTTTGGGTTATCTATTGTCTTGGTGGTGGCTTTTTATTATCAATTGGTAAAGTTTGAGTTACCTTGTCCCCTTTGTTTGCTGCAGCGCGTTGGATTGATGCTGGCAGGTTGTGGGTTCTTACTCAATATTCACCATAAGGTGAAAAATACCCATTATGGTATGGTTATTCTTGGTTGTATGGTAACCAGTGCTGTGGCAGCACGGCAAGTGTTTTTGCATATCACACCCGATGATTTAGGATATGGTTCAACGTTCTTTGGATTGCATTTTTATACTTGGGCTTTCATTATTTCTGTCCTTTGTATCTTTGCTGTCTCATTTGTCATGATTTTAGGCGAATTGGCACACAAGTTCAAAGAATTTTCTCCTTTTCCAGCCTTGAGTAAAACGGCAAGTTTCTTATTTGTGTTTTTGATTGCGGCAAATTTGATTTCTACCATACTGGAATGTGGTGGTGGGCAATGTGCCGATGATCCTGTAAGGTATGAATTGTTATCAAATTGGTTCCCTTCACAGTCTTGAAATTTTTTAATAATCCCTCATCATAATTTTTATTGTTAAAGAGGCGGAAATATTTAAGAATCCGCTTCTTTTTTATTTATTGGGAAGACATTTTAGCAAGATTGTTCGATAATCTGATCTTTTATACCAACGCTGGCTTTTATGAGCGCTGGCGATTGATATTTTTTTAGCGAAGACTTGTACTGTGAACCTTTTATGCTGTCTTTTGAGAGAGATGAAGGGATTGATTGGCTTGGAGGCGTTTGTAGAAGAAGCCCCGGACTGCTGAGCCACGTGGGTTAAGAAGCCTCGTTTTTTAAAGGTGCATTAACGATAAAAATTTTTTGTTCTTGATTTTTCTTAACATTGTGTTAAATAAGTTTTTGTATTCATTTTGGTGCTTCTAAAGCGTTTTTATTGCTTCTAGAGGGATTAATTTAAAATTTTGAAAGTTATGTGAATAATTTTCTG
>NZ_JBHIOI010000027.1:20201-21412 GCF_042195415.1 Bartonella sp. CE47NXGY
CTATTCCTTTTGGTGCGTTTTGTATTACGAAAAAAATTGATTTATAAGAAGGAGTTATCGTTGTGGATGTTGAACGAGAAAAACGAAAAGCTTCTCTCATTTCAAACTTTCTTATAGTCAATTAATTAAATGTGCTCTTCTACGTTACAAAAAAGCACTGGGTGTAAATAAAAATTCTTTTAAAAGTCGTAAAATGCTTCTTATGCACTCTTTTGATCGCTAGAATTTGTCGAAAAATTTTATGCTGCTCAATACGATAATAGGGCGGTTTATATCTATGATTTAAGTGAAAATAGGGGGAGTTAGATGAAAAGGGAGGTGAGATTTTAATGACAGTTGTTGAAAACGTTATTGTGTAATGCATTTTTTACAGATTTTCTGCTTTCTGTAAATATGTAAAAGCGCAAAAACGGAAATGTGCAAAAAAGGAAGCTGGGACTTTATGCGTGGTGTATGATTTTATCATGGCATGGAATGTGGAGAGAAGATTGGGGTGTGGGGATGAAGAGTTTTATGAAGGGGGGAAGCTTGGATGAAGAGGCGGGTGTGTTGACGAGAGAGGAGAGAGGGTGTGGGGAAAGTTGTTTTTGAAGTGGGATTGACCGGTGCTTTGCGTGATCTTACTTTAGGGTGGTGAAGGGGCAAGAATATTTTAAAATAGGACGTATCTGTCGCGTTTGATGCAACATTATCCTTTGTGGTGTCGTGATCTGAAATCAGCAGGGGAATTGGCTAGAGTAAGAAGCTGTATTGTTGACAAACCTATGTTTACAAAGTGGTGCGAGGGGAATTTGAAAGTTTCGTTTGGCTGCTTTCTGTAAATGTGGAGAAGCATCAAAACGTTGATCCGTAAAATAAAAACGTATATCCGTAAAATGATGCGGAGGATTTATGCTTTGTGTGCGCTTTTGCTTAATCAGAAATCAACCATAAGATTGCTTTTTGTTTTTTCGGCTGGAGCTCTCTAAAATTTTTCAAAAGGGTGTGTTCTTTTTCGCTGTATGTTTCTTGATCATAGTGTGCGGCATGTGTTGAAAGATTTTCTTTTGTGGCAATATCTGCATAAAAAAAGCTTATGGGAACATCCAGTTTTTGGGCGATTTTGAGTAAACACCCTGCGCTTACACGATTGAAGCCTTTTTCATATTTTTGGATTTGTTGGAAACTGACACCTAAATAGCTTCCTAATTCTTTTTGGGAAAGTCCCATGG
>NZ_JBHIOI010000028.1:0-18493 GCF_042195415.1 Bartonella sp. CE47NXGY
CCACAAGCACAAATTGCCTATCAACATTTGATGTTTAATACCATTGAAGATGCTGATAATTTTACCGTTGATATGAACAATCCTTCTCAATGGTTGATCCGTGTTGGTGGACGTTTGACAAAAACTATTTCCACTGAAAACAACCGTCCAATGTCTTTCTATGGAAAAGTAAACTTGATCAAAACCTTTGGTGATAATGGTACCATCCAGATTAGCAGAGATTTTGACCTTGATCCTATGGGACCTGCAATTGAAGGCGGCGTTGGCATCAATGCGCAACTGTCTCACAACTTCTCCCTTCATGGTGATGTAAGTTATCAACAAAAGCTTCAGAAAACTGGTATAAGTGGTGCAAGCTTTTCAGGTGGTATACGCTATCAATTTTAAGGAAAGGAAATTCTTCTCGGAACCTCTTATTTTAAGCAGAGCAGCCTGTGCCCTACATGAGAAGGAAAGCACATGTACAAGCGTATGAGACTGAAAAAAGTGTAAAAGCGAGCGTTGCTTTCCCGTTCGTTTGCACAGAAAGGCTGCACAACTCTGTATTGTGCAGCTTTTTTAATTTTCTATAATATTATGTAGCCCTTTTGTTGATATTACCTCTTGTAAATAAACCCTGCTTTTCTTTTCTGCTAAAGTCCTTTTTATTCCTTAAAGAAACCTCTTTCTTCTTCATGCAGTAGATGTACTAGCTTTTCTTTAAAGGAATTCCCTTCACCTCTTTACGGCAGAAGATCTGCTGCAAAATACCTTTTTGCGCAGAAAATCCAATCAGGCATAACAAACATAACACAATGCTTTGTACTCAATTTATCTAAAATGCTCAGGAAATCATAAAGAAGAGCTAAAGCTTTATCAATCATCATAAGTATTATTTAAGTATATACATAAATATATTTTATATATACAGAAAACAAATATTAAATTCATTATGTGATTGAAATTATAATAGTTTATATTTAATAATTTGTTTTATAAATTATAAATTACATAGTTATTTACAAAATAAAAAACCATTTAATAAAAATTTATTATAGAATACAAGTAAATAATAAATTTACTATATAAATGTAAAAATAAATAAAGTATAAAATTATATAAATATTTTATATAAAAGTTAAAATAATATAACCTCCCGATGAAAATTGTGTGTTCTTTATCCTTTTTATAAGCGGGGAGAGAATATGCGGAGGCTTATAAGTTAAGGAAAATCTTCATGTCTAAAAAATTTTTACTATCCTGTACAGCTGTTGCGACAATCGCGCTGTTTAATGCTCATACTAATGTAAAAGCCGAAAAAATCTTAATGAATTTTCATGGAATAACTGAGGAAGCATCCAACTTCACTGTTGGCGGTATAATAGTGATAAAAGGTAGTGGAATAATTGGAAAAAATTTAGCAATAATTCACGACAGCAAAAACATGGAGGACGACTGGTTGAGCACTGTACGCATTATCGAACCTAATAGCTTTCTTGACTTATCAGAATCAACGATTAAGGCTAAAGAAATCGGTGTGATGGCAACAGACGGTGGTATAATAAAAATGAATGCAGTAGGTATTATTGCTCCTACAGTAGGCTTATTTCTCGAAGATAGCAAAAGTGATAAAAACAAGCTGAAAAATGTGACAATAACGAGCAGTAAAGATGACTTAATGGAAAAAGGAATAGCTCTTTATAAGGAAAGTAAAGTCATCTTGGAAAACGTAACAGTTACTCAAGTAAAAGTGGGTATAGAAGCGTTGGATAATTCTCAAACAACGGTATCAGGAGGATACTTTAATGCAAAAGAGCATGGAATATACGCTGGTACAGGCTCTACAATTACTTTAAAGAACAATGTTACAGTGTCCTCTGATGAATATGGCCTCAATGCAAATGGTGCACAATCCAAAATCACGATGATTGGGGGAACTGTAACTGGGAAAAAAATGCATTAGTTGCAGCAAATAGTGGATATATTGATGGCATAGATACCACTCTAATGGCAGATGGCAATGGAAAAGGTGCATGGGCTAACGGCCCCAACAGTACAATTGAATTGCATGGCAATACAACAATTAAAGAAGCTGCAATCGGACTTGAGGCAAACAGTGGTGTCATTCAAATGACAGGAGGATCTATCACTGTTTCCGAGACAGGGGCTTCTTTTGAAAACAGCAAGAGTGACAACAACAAGTTAGAAAATGTCGTGATAACAAGCAGCAGCAATGATAAACCGATAACCACAGGTGTAAGTGCTGATAAGGAAAGCACGGTTACTTTAAAAAATATCACCGTTAAGAACGCACAAAAGGCTCTCTTGGCTAATGATAATTCCCAAATAACGGTAACGGACGGCGGTTCCTTTGGCGGTGAGGTACAAGCCAAGCAAGGCAGCACAATTACTTTAAATGATAATGTTATAGTAACATCTGAAAATAATGGGCTTCACGCAGATGGTGAACAATCTAAAATCACAATGACTGGAGGAACTGTAAAAGGGCAAAAAAGTGCTCTGTTGACAGAAAATGCCGGATATATTGATGTCACAGATATCACTCTCACCACAGATAACAAAGGAACTGGCGCAAAATCCATTGGTCCTAACAGCATGATTAATTTGCATGATAATGCAACCATTAAAGAGGCTATCATCGGACTTGAAGCAAACAGTGGTGTCATTCAAATGACAGGAAGATCTATCACTGTTTCCGAGACAGGGGCTTCTTTTGAAAACAGCAAGAGTGACAACAACAAGTTAGAAAATGTCGTGATAACAAGCAGCAGCAATGATAAACCGATAACCACAGGTGTAAGTGCTGATAAGGAAAGCACGGTTACTTTAAAAAATATCACCGTTAAGAACGCACAAAAGGCTCTCTTGGCTAATGATAATTCCCAAATAACGGTAACGGACGGCGGTTCCTTTGGCGGTGAGGTACAAGCCAAGCAAGGCAGCACAATTACTTTAAATGATAATGTTATAGTAACATCTGAAAATAATGGGCTTCATGCAGATGGTGAACAATCTAAAATCACAATGACTGGAGGAACTGTAAAAGCAAAAGAAGCTGCATTTGTCTTAAAAGATGGCGGATATATTGATGTCACAGATATTTCTGCGAAAGCACAGTGCAATGGGATAAGCATTGATGACTCCAAAAACGATCAGACTTCAAGAATCAACCTGACCAATACAAACCTTTTTGTCGAAGATGGAACGGGTATTGTTGCCAACAATTCATCAAATGGTAAACTCAACCTCAAAGATTCAAAAATCAGTGCCGACAGATTATTCGTGGGTATAACTCATGATACGCCAAAACCTGATCAAATCTTTACACTCACCGCAGAAAACTCTCTCTTACAGGGGGGAGTAAGAAATGACGAAAACAGCAGAACAACTTTCGATCTCAAAAACGATACAACATGGTTCGTAAACACTAGCACAAAAGAAAAAGATGATGCGGGCAAGTTACTTGATATTGCCCAAAGATCTCATTCTGATGTTTCTATACTTAATCTCGACAATAGTTCCATTGTTTTTCAACAGCCGACAGAAAACCATTATCATACATTGCATATAGGTTCTGGGAAACCAGACACGCAAGCAGTCTACAATGCTTCTGGTGACGCAAAGATTTCTTTTAATGTTGGATCTGTTGAGAGCTCTGATATAATCGATCAAAAAAATGATCGACTTCTGATCCAAGGGGATGTCTTAGGTACAACAACAGTTTATGTTATGAGTGATTTCAAAGATAGCAATAATATAACAGAAGCTTTTCACCCTTCTTCTAATACCAGTGGAGTTTCGCTCATTCAAGTTTCCGGGAAAGCAGATGAAAATTCCTTCAAATTAGCCAATGGTTATATCCAAGCAACTGGTTCACCTTATAAATATAGGCTTACCGCTTATGGACCAACATCCAGCTATGGTGCTGCAAATGAAACACTAAACCTGTTGGGAGAAAATGATAATTTCTGGGATTTCCGTTTGCAGAAATTTATTTTACCACAAGTAGCGAGCTATTTGGCCGTACCTAATGCTCTCTTCTACGCTGGTTTTATCGATATGGCTCAACAAAGTACTCTGTTAGCTGATCTGAGAACAACAGCTATAGGGATCGAAGATAACGTCAAAAAAAATGGATTCTTTCTCTCTTCCTATGGAAGTATCGCAACCCTATCGTCACAACAATATGGCTATAACACAAACATTCGCTATGCTGCTACACAAGCAGGTTTTACAGCTTCTGCACAAAAGAGCCAAAATACAATCCTATATTGGGGTCTTACCGGAACCTATGCTCAATTATCCCTCACCCCCCAAAATATAGAAGATGCAGACAAGAGTACGCTTAACAAATGGGCAGTCACAGCCTACAGCGGTATAGAGCATAATAGCGGTTTCTATATGGATACACTCTTCTCTTATGGGATCTGGAAAGGAAATATCTCTACAGCCATCGCTAACAGTACCACTAAAGTCGATGATATAAAAATGTTAATTGCCTCAACAACAATAGGTCAAAAATTCACAACGGGTATTAAAGCCCTCACGTTTGAACCCCAGGCACAACTTGTTTACCAGCGTCTAATCTTTAATGCCTTTTCTGATGCTGATAATCTTAAAGTTGATATCGGTGAACCTTATCAATGGTTAGTACGCATTGGTGGACGTTTGACAAAAACTACTACCTCCACAGAAAAGAACCGTGTCATTTCTCTGTATGGAAAAGTGAACTTTCTCAAAACCTTTGGTGATGATGGTACCATCCAGATTGGCAGAGATTTTGACCTTGATCCCATAGGAACAGCAATTGAGGGCGGCGTTGGCATCAATGCACAACTGTCTCACAATTTCTCTCTTTACGGTGATGTAAGCTATCGACAAAAGCTTCAGAAAACTGGTATAAGTGGTGCAAGCTTTTCAGGTGGCATACGCTATCAGTTTTAAGGAAAGTCTGTAAATAGCCTATTCATTCTATTCAATTTAACAAAAAAGGCAGTATACATACTGCCTTTTTAATCTATGTAAGCTACTATTCTTATCCCCTGAAACTTTTTTCTTTTCTCCTCAATGATCTCCTTCCCTCCTATTTACACGAGTCACGCGGCATATTCATTATCGAATTTGTCTATAAAGCTAAGCAAAGTGTATTTTTAGATAATAAAAAGAAGACTACATTGGAAAAGATAATGATAAAAGAAACTCTCTCTTCATACCTTTTCTATGTTTATCCTCCTGTTTCTTCAATCCATTAGCTTAACACCACCCTGTAAGGATTCATTTATATGTCCATGTACCGTTTTTAGGCAAACCATTTTGACAATGCTTATCCCTCTAATTCCATACAGTATATTGATTTATAAAGATAATTCTTTGTTTTCCATGTTGAATGAGAGTCCCTAATATCGTAGGATTCTCTCATTTCAAACTTGTTTTATGTTGAAACAATTAAAAATTTTCTTGCACGTTACAAGCAGGGCTGGCGTGTGGAGAAAAGTTATATAAGAAAAGCCTGAGAAGTCCTCTCATGAACTGTCTCAAGAACCAAGGGCTTGTCACAAACATTGGGAGCTAGCAAAGTGCGATGGGCTTGCTCCTTCGTAAGCGTAAAGATGATGGAACTCTATGGCTTTAGCGTTATAGCATTCATGAACACCATCGCGAAATGGGCTGTGCTTCCTTAGAAAAATGGACTTTGCTACCCTTAGCCTCTTTAAAGAAAGCCTGTGAATAGCCCCCTCATCTCTTCTTCTTATAGCAGAAAAAATTTGCTGATCGTTTTGGTGAGTGCATCAAATAATACATCTCAACACTATAGAGCTTTTTATAACGATTATCTTTAATAGACAATTTTTAAATATCATACTTCATAGTGCTTTTAGCATAAGCTTAACCAAGCTAGGTTTTATGAAATCCACTTTTCTCAACTTTTTATGATCATGAAAAAAGTTTTTCTGAAGCAAAACTTCAAATCATAGAGAACATCATCGATATAATTCGTTTTGTTATTTACAATAAAAACATAATGATATAGAAACTGTCTGGGTACTTGCGCCATCAGGGGAATGAAGTAAGCATCAAAGCATACCAAATACTAAAGGCATATCTATGTGTAAGAAATATATTTATAAGAAAAATTTTTTGTTATGTACAATTGCTGGAACTTTGATTTTTTCTCATTTCGGTTCAACTTATGCAAATACATCGGCTCCTGAAACTCCTGGAATTTTGGGAAAGATTGAATTAAATAAGGGAGAAGAAAAGACTTTAAATAATGTTCTTGTCCGCGATAAAGGACCTGGAATATTAGCGCATGATAAAGCAGCTATCACAATTGTAAAATCAACAATACACACGGAAATGTCTGCACTTTCTGTATCAGAAGGTGGACGCATTCATGCTAAAGAAATTAAAGCAAATACAGTATACAAAGGTTTAGAAACAAAGAATGGTATAATCAACGTTGAAGATTCAACCATAACCGTCCAACGAGGAGGTGCCGGTGGTATCGTTTTTTATGAAACAAAAGATTCTTCACTGAAAAGTGGAGAAAAAGTTGTCAATAAGGTTGTTCTTAGCAATACAAAACTTCTTGTGAAAAACGGTACCGGTATTCTTGGTCCCTACTGCTCAAGAGCCGTTGCTGAAGTTCAACTTAAAGACTCAGAAATTCGATCTGACGTATTATTGAGAAATAAAACGAAACGTAAATATTATGACAACGATACTCTTCCTGTAACTTTAGCATTAACCGCTGATAATTCAACAATAGAGGGACGAGCAAGAACTTTAAAAGTCAATACAACGGTTTTGACTCTGAATAACAAAAGCAAATGGTACTTAAAGACCTCTCAAGAGGAAGTCGATACTGACTTTAATGTGTTTAACTATGAGCTCAGTGATATTAAACAACGAGCCCTTTCTACCGTTTCAGTACTGAATCTTAATAATAGTTCTATCATATTTAAGACACCACAAGGGCGGGAAAAAGATCATTATCATACCTTGTATGTAGGGCGAACAGCTGAGGTTCGTAGACCTGAGGGAAGTACAATCCCCGATATAGAAAGCACTTATAATACAGTTTACAATGCCACAGGCGATGCAAAAATTTATTTTAATATTGAATGGAGTGATGGTCTAGTAAAAGAACAGCAAAAAGCTGACCGCCTCCTTATACATGGTGATGTATCAGGCAGCACAACAGTCCATATCAAGAACCTTGCGAAAGGTGAGATATTAAAAGCTGAAGATTCTGTGTCTTCGAATATGCGTGGTCTTTCACTCATTCAAGTTTCTGGAAATGCAAATGAAGATTCCTTCAAACTTGCACACGGCTACACCACAATGGGGGGATTGCCCTATAAATATATACTCAAAGCCTATGGTCCAACATCCAGCCATGGGACAGCCGATAGCACACAAAGTCATTTTAGCGGAATATCACAAGAATCAAAAGAAAATACCCTCAAAGACTACACAATCTACACGATATCAGCATCAGGAACAATGATTGAAGGTGTTTCACCAAAAGAGAAAGAAGCGCAAAATACCGGTTCATCATCCCTTGGACAAGCAAACAACGCACAAAACATCTTGGAAAAAAATCAGAATTTCTGGGATTTTCGCTTGCAAAATGCGACTCTCGATAATGAAGGAAAGATCAGAGCTCTCGTTCCTCAAGTGGCAAGCTATTTGTCCATGCCTAACGCACTATTCTCAGCTGGACTGGCTGATATAAACAATCAAAACACTTTACTCAACTCGATGCAGGAAAACACCTTTGAGACAAAAGATCATAAAAACAAAGGAGTCTTCTTCTCAACTTATGGAAATAAGATGACATTATCCTCTCACCGTACGCCATTACAATATGGCTATGGTGCCGATATTCACTATGCAGCTTTACAGGCAGGCATTACATTAGCAGCTCTAGAAGATCAAAATATGACCGCCAATTTCGGTCTTTTGGGGACATATGGGAAATTAGCTTTCACCCCTAAAGACATGGAAGGTGCTGACAAGAGTACACTCAATAAATGGTCAATTACTGCATATAGTGGGCTGCGCCATAATAATGGGATATACATCCATGCGCTCTTCTCCTATGGAATGCTCAAGGGAGATATCACCACAGCTCTCATAGGAAAGACTGCAGAATTGAAAAATGCTGATACATTCAGTGCATCAGCAACCATTGGACAAAAATTCGAAACCAGTAAGAAAGGATTGGTCTTTGAACCACAAGCACAACTTGTTTATCAACGCCTCATGCTTGGCACACTCTCAGATGTCGATGGCTTTGATGTGGATATGGGAAATCCTTATCAATACTTAGTGCGTGTGGGTGGACGCTTAACGCAAACGAAGCTTTCTATTGAAAACGACGGTATTCTTTCTTTCTATGGTAAACTAAACGTTGTTAAAGCTTTTTCTAACAATGGTACGATACAGATTGGTGAACCATTCCACCTTGATTCTATAGGAGCTGCCCTTGAAGGTGGATTTGGTGTAAATGCACAATTATCACAAAATATCGCCCTTCATGCTGATGTTAACTACCAATATAAGCTTCAAAAAACTGGTATATCTGGAGCAAGCTTTTCAGGTGGAATACGCTATCAGTTTTAAGAAAACGCAAAAAACAATTTATATTCTATTCATTTTAATAAAAGGCAGTGCAAATGTGCTGCCTTTTTACAATCTATCGGAAAGAACCGTTAACAACTATTCTTTCTACCACCTTTCTTGAGCCAATTAATCTCACTCAAACCAAATGTAATAAAATCTGTTATCTCTAAATGAATACTGAATTCTCAAGAGAGCTGCCTTTTTGATTTATAAAAATCAAATGCTTTTAATAAAATTTTTTGTATTTTAAAACACGTAATAAATAATTCTCTGTGTAAGAAAATCAATTAAAAGCTTTTTGTAAGCACAAAGCAACAGCTTCTCCAAAAACTTTGTAGAGTTTCCATAACAACAGCCTTAAGCAACAAACATCCTTGCAAAATATTTTGTTTCTTAACACTTTTAAACGGAATACTGATCAATCTAGCTTTTCTGCAATTCATAGTTTCCAACTGCAATTTTTATTTTAAAAGCTCTTCTAAAATCATTTTTTTAACGATAAAGAACACGACGCAATGTTTCGTTTTGTTGTTTACAATAAAAACATAATGATATAGAAGTTGTCTGGGTACTTGCGCCATCAGGGGAATGAAGTAAGCATCAAAGCATACCAAATACTAAAGGCATATCTATGTGTAAGAAATATATTTATAAGAAAAATTTTTTGTTATGTACAATTGCTGGAACTTTGATTTTTTCTCATTTCGGTTCAACTTATGCAAATACATCAGCTCCTACAATGGTTATGGCTCGTGCGGATAAAGCAGGAGAAGAAAAAACCTTTAATAACGTTTTTATCCGCAGCGCATATACAACAGTGGTTGCTGATGACAAAGCCTTTATCACCATTACAAATTCAACAATGCGTTCAGACTCAAATTTATTTACCGCAACAACAAGTGGACGTATTCATGCTAAAAAAACTGTAGGAAAATCAAATTCCCGTGGTTTAGAAATTTCAAACGGCATCATCCATATTGAAGATTCAATCATAAATGTTTCCGGACATCACAAAAGTCGTGGTATCCTTTTTGATTACATCCCAAGTTCCCAAGTAAAAGAGGGCGAAAAAGTTATCAATAAAGCAATTCTTACCAACACAAAACTTCTTGTTGAAAATGGTATTGGTATTCTAGGACCAGATTATGCAAAATCTGTTGCTGAGGTAGAACTTAAAAGTTCAGAAATTCGTTCTGATATATTATTAAAAAATAAAATCCCAGAAAACTCAAAAGATATCGATCCTCGCACTTTTATATTAAGCGCTGACAATTCGATTATAGAAGGACGAGCAAAGACTTTACCTCAAAATACAACGATTTTTACTCTCAATAATAACAGCAAGTGGTCCCTAAAGATTAGTCAATTTGAAGTAGACAAAGAATTTGACAGCTCTAAAGGATACTTGCTCACTGATATTAAACAACGTGCACAGTCTATTGTCTCAGTATTGAACCTTAATAATAGCTCTATTATATTTAATGCGCCGCATAAACTAGCAGACAATCAATATCAAACCTTGCATGTGGGAAAACAGCCAACAGCTGAAGCTGCAAAAGCAGAGCAAAACAGAAGCTTCGATGCAACAACGGTTTACAATGCATTGGGCAACGCAAGGATTTACTTTAATACCGAATGGAGTAATGGTCTTATAAAAGAACAACAAAAAACTGACCGTGTTCTCGTTCATGGTAATGTCTCAGGCACCACAACGATCTATTTCAACAATCTTTCAAAGCGTGCAGAACCATTCGATGATGATGAAGTTTCAATTCCTTTGAATGCGCGTGGTCTCTCACTTGTTCAGGTGTCTGGAAAAGCAGAGGAAGCCGCCTTCACGCTGGCAAATGGCTACACTACAATGGGTGGATTGCCCTATAAATATGTATTAAATGGCTATGGACCAACATCCAGCCGTGGGAGAGCTGACAAACAGCAAAGTCTCTTGCAAGAAAGTGAAGAGTTTTGGGATTTCCGTCTACAAAATGCGACTCTTGATGATGAAGGAAAAATCAAAGCTCTTGTTCCTCAAATGGCAAGCTATTTGGTTATGCATAATGCAATATTCTCCTCTGGCTTGGCTGATATAAACAATCAAAATACACTGTTAGATAATATGCACTCAACAGTTTTTGGATTAGAAGGTCATAAACAAAAAGGGATATTTTTATCGACTTATGGCAACAAGATGACGTTATCTTCCAGCCGTAGTCCATTGGAATATGGTTATGGTGCTAATGTTCACTATGCTGCTATACAAGCAGGCATGACATTAACAACGTTAGAAAATCAAAATATAACCGCGAATCTTGGTCTTTTAGGCACATATGGAAAGCTCGCTTTTACGCCAAAGGACATGGAAGGTTCTGACAAAAGCATACTGGATAAATGGTCCTTTACGGTATATGGGAATCTCCACCATGACAATGGTCTCTATATTAATGCACTTTTCTCCTACGGCATTTTAAACGGACATATTACAACAGCCCTTATCGGCAACACCACAGAATTAAACAATACGGATACATTAAATATATCAGCTACCGTTGGACAAAAACTAGCAACTGGTGTTGAAGGGCTGTCTTTTGAACCACAAGCACAACTTATTTATCAACATATTGCCTTTGGCACTCTTTCAGATATTGATGGCTTCCAAGTTAATATAAAGCCCCCTTATCAATGGTTGGTCCGTATTGGAGGGCGTTTAACAAAAACAATGCTTCCTATTGAAAAAGATCGTGTTCTTTCTTTTTATGGTAAATTGAATGTCATCAAAGCTTTTGGTGAGGAGCGCACTATCGATGTTATGGAATCTTTCCATCTCGATTCTATGGGCTCTTCCCTTGAAGGTGGGCTTGGCATTAACGCGCAGCTTTCTAAAAATATCGCACTTCATGCTGACGTTAATTACCAACATAAACTTCAAAAAGCTGGGTTCTCTGGAATTAATTTTTCCGGAGGAATGCGTTATCGCTTTTAGAAATCTTAGCTCTCTATTTTGACGCATAAGCAGCGCTGAGATGAAAACAGTGCTGCTTAACTACATTACAAAAAACCGTAATGTGTCAAAAAGTGGTTCATTTTTAGCAAAATAAAGAAAATATCTTAAGGAACATCTCTATGCATAAGAATCTTTTGTTATGTACAGCCGCTTGTGCTTTATTTTTTTCTTCTTTTAACTTCACATCTACCAGCACCGCCTCTGGTCTAAGCCCCCAGGAACGCCATGCCATTGAAGAGATTATGAAATTACCTGAACAATATCGCCATGCCATTGATTTAATAAACACACCAACACAAGCAGAAAAGAATCTTGAGAAGATCGCCTCTGGCGCCATGATGGAAGATAATTCGTCTGTTAGGAAGATGCTCGAAGAGTATTTAAGATCTGTCAATAAACAATTCTCAAATGGACTCTATAGCTCTGTGGATAATACTATAGATGTGAATAATACTGTAGATAATATTATGGCTAAATATCATCATCTGGATATGCAACACATGATGAAGGCCAATGCACAGCTTGATCACTTACGACAAAGCCGGTTGATAAAGGCAGGGAATTTATTACGTGGCTACGACAAAGCAGTTTCCGATGCCGTAAAGGCGGCAGCAATCCTTGAAGCTGATAACCAACAGCGTGTTAATGCTGCACACCAAGAATGGGTGAGCCAAGACAATCGTGATTGGCACAAACTGCAAAATAAAGCAGAAATATTACATAAAGCAGCACAAGTGGATAGTGCTTTACAAGGACAAAACAAGGAACTTTCCAATACTTTACGCAAAGCAGTATTAGAGACTTTGAACGCGGATGGAATAACCAACGTGGAGAGAAAAGAAAAAACATCCCCTCCTCCAACGGACACTTCATTCACAAGAACAGATCATGGAATGAGACAGCCTAAAATAAATGAAAATTCGCAATCTGATATTGATCCCCAAACAAACACCACTTCCTCAGCATCGAAAACGACTCTTCCATCCGAAAAAGCGCATATGAATTTGCTCCCAAAGGTTGGAAATACTGCTACCGCGGCTACAGAGAGCACCTCTAAACTTACAGATGATGATAAAGCAACTGCAACTTCTACTTCTCTTAATGGGACAGCAAAAAGCACAATTCTTACACCACAAGAAGAAAGCTCTTTAGTCATGCCTATCGCGATGTTTGCTGTCGGGTTTAGTGATGTCAACAATCAAAATATCTTGTTAGACAATATGCAAATAACAATGTTTGAGCCCAAAGATCATCCAGAAAGAGGCGTTTTCTTATCCTCTTATGGCAATAAAAGCACCTTTTCTTCCAAGGTTCAAGCAAAACAAGATGGTATCCAAGCAGATATTCGCTATGCTGCATTGCAAGCAGGAGCAACATTAATAGCGCTAAAAGATCAAAATATCAGCAGCAACTTTGGTCTTTTCGGAACATATGGGAAATTATCTTTTACTCCTAAAAACAAGGAGAGCTTTCAAAAAAATATGTTTGATAAATGGTCACTCACCGCATATGGAAATATTCAGCATGACAGTGGCATCTATGCAAGTGCATTTCTCTCTTATGGAATTTTCAAAGAAAATCACGCTACAGCTCTCATCAAACATACCTCAAAAGTGAAGAATAGTAAAACATTAGGAGCCGCTGCAACTGTTGGTCAAAAACTGTCAACCAGTTTTGAAGGTGTAATCCTAGAACCGCAAGCACAACTTGTTTATCAACGTCTCATGCTTGGTTCTTTATCAGATAAGAGCTCTTTCTCAGATGACGATAACTCTAAAATAGACATAAGCAAACCTCATCAATGGTTGCTCCGTATTGGTGGACGTTTGACACAAAACAAAGGCCATGCCCTTTCCTTCTACGGAAAACTGAACATGATCAAAACTTTTAGTGAAAACTTTTCGCTTGCTGCTATGGAATCTTTAATTGAAGGTGGTTTTGGTATTCAGGCGCACTTATCGCAAAATATAGAGCTTCATAGTGATATCAGCTATCAACATAAATTCAAAAAAGCTGGCATCTCTGCAATAAATATTGCCGCTGGAATGCGCTATCACTTTTAAAAATACTTGTATTCCTATCTTGAAATATAACGCGCTCTCATTATGTTTCGTTTTGTCTCTTACAAAAGAGACATAATGAGGCCAAAGTTTTATTTTTTATGAGAGAGGGGAGAAATATTTTAGGAATACATCCATATGAAAAAAAGCTTCTTACTATACACAGTTTCTGGAGTTCTGTTTTGTTCTTTCACCAGTATGTCTTATGCTATTCATAGTACAAATCCATCAACAACGATAGATTCTTCTTCTCTACAACCTGCTCGTGTCAAGTCACAAATAAATCTATCCGGAGTTTTTGATCCGTATAAAAATCTATATGATGGAATCGGACAAGTTATGCCATCATATCCATCTTCAACCCCTAATGGCCTCCTTCCCCCTACAGCACCTAGCTCCACAAGAACGAGCGCAAGCCCTATTTCTACAGGAAGTAAACTTACAACGCCTACTTCTACAAGCACTCTACCTCCCAAAACACAACTTGAAGGAAATTCAGCTGGAAATATAATTTCTTCTTCAAAACAAAACTCTGATCTTAGTCAAGGAAGTACACAAACACCAAAGACTAAAGTTACAGAAGGTGTACAATCTAACCCTACAACACAAAACACTCCTATTATACAATCTTCAACAACAGGAATGGAAGCAAAATCTAGAAGACGTTCAGGGGCGCCCTCCTCTTCTGCAGACTCTTCCAGCGAAAAAACACTATCGAATTCTGCTGTGTCTTCACAGCCAGAACCTACACAACCTTCACCGAATTTACAACCAGCACTTACAAAGTCTGAACCTACAAGAACGGAACCTACAAAACCAACAACAGAGCAAATACCAACATCTAATGAACCAGAACTCGCACAGCCAATATCTTTAAGAGTAGAAACTGAAAAACCAACATTACTGGTACCACCAAAATCTGCAAAACCAGCGCCAGTGCAATCTTCATCTGCACAAAAAATATCTGAAAAATCAGAGATTGAAAAACCAATATCACCAATAAAACAACCTGAAAAGTCTACACAAATTGAGGATATAAGCGCTGGAGTTGAAGCTAAAAACGGTAAGATCATAACGCTACATAACAAAAAAATTCAAGACAATGGTTTTGCTGTACATGCAGAGGGAAATAATTCAAAAGTCAACATGATAGGGGGAACAGTTGATGCGCGTTTTGTTGCACTAAGCGTATCAGATGGTGGAGAAATTGATGCTACAGGCATTACTGTAACAGCAGAAACAGCTGGTTTGGTAAACATGGAGGGCACAATCAAACTTAAGGATTCAAGCGTACACGTCACGGGAAATTATGAAGCAGACGGTATTATTTTCCGCAATAATCAATACTATACCCCTAGAAAACGATATACACGCAATGCTGAAAGGAATAACAATGTCGTTCAAGAACAAGATGTAGCCAATATTGCTGATAAAGTAACCCTAGAGAATACAAAGCTTTTCGTTGAACATGGTAGCGGTATCAACCTTTATGGAACAGGCGTAAACGGGGAAGTCAACCTTAAAAATTCAGAAGTTCATGCCGATATTTTATTAAAAAATATCAAGAACGAAAGTGCCTCCACAAACACCATTACATTAGTTGCAGACCACTCTTCTTTAGAAGGTCGGGTAAGAACTTCTAAAGATAATAGAACAGTTTTTGATCTAAAAGAGGGGACGAAATGGCTTTTAAAGGCGAATAAAAATGCCACAAATAATGATAATATTTTAAATGACTATAGACAGTTTGGTGTTGATGAAAAATCATACTCTAATCTTTCTGAATTGCACCTTACAAACAGCGCCATTATGTTTGACAAGCCCATTGAGGGACATTATCAAACTCTGTTTATAGGACCTAATCTTTCGCAAGAAGACGAAACGACCCACACAGCAGCGGTTTATAGTACAACAGGTGTTGCAGAAATTTATGTAAACACTCAATGGGATAAACATTCTCCTATCACGGAGCAACAGACTGATCGCATTGTGATTAATGGTGATGTCTCAGGAAGTACTGTTGTTCACATCAATCTCCAAACCGATAGCTCTGCTGTTTGGGAAGAGAAGATGGCTTCTCTTCCTTTAGGGACACATGGGATTTCAATCATTCAAGTTTCCGGACAAGCAAACGAAAATTCCTTCACGTTAGCAGGAAACTATATGACAATAGGGAAACAACCTTATAAATATGTACTCACAGGCTATAAGCCTGGAACATCTCATGAGAGCCAAAATCTTTTTGGCAAGAAGAATAGTGATTTCTGGGATTTCCGCTTACAGAATGCCTACATTGATAAAGACAAAAAAGTTCGGGCCCTTTTACCACAGGTAGCAAACTATTTAACCATATCTAATACTTTATTTTCTGCTGGATTTACTGATGTAAACAATCAAAACACGTTGTTAGACAATATGCAAACAACAGTATTTGGGGCAAAAGACAATAAAAAGAATGGTATCTTTTTCTCTTCCTACGGCGAGAAGGTCACCCTATCTTCCAACCGCGATCCACTGCACTATGGTTATGGTGCTGATGTAAACTATACTGCCTTACAATTAGGAGGCATATTAGCCGCCTTAGAAAGCAAAGACATAAGCGCATATTTTGGTCTTTTAGGAACGTACGGAAAGCTTGCCTTTACGCCAAAAGAGATGCAAGATTCTGAAAAGACAACGCTTGATAAATGGTCACTTACCGCTTATAGCGGCATCCAGCATAGCAATGGTATATATGTCAACGCTCTTCTTTCTTACGGAACCTTAAAAGGAAATATTACCACAGCTCTTGTTAGGAATGCCGCAAAATTGGATGGTACCGAGATGCTTAATATATCTGCAACCATTGGTCAGAAATTAGCAACCGATACAAAAGGGCTTGTCTTTGAACCACAAGCTCAATTCATTTATCAAAATCTCATGTTTGATATTTTCTCAGATACCAATGGCTTAAAAGTAGACATGGGCAATCCACATCAATGGTTGATCCGTTTTGGTGGACGTTTAACAAAAACGATAATGGCTGTTGAAGAAAACAAGGCTGTTTCCTTCTATGGTAAAATGAATGTTATCAGAACTTTTGGCGATGGTAAAACAATAAAAATTGCTGATACCTTTCATGTTGATCCTACCGGCTCTTCAGTTGAGGGAGGCATGGGGGTGAATGCATATCTTTCTCAAAATATCGTACTAAACGCCGATATCAGCTATCGGCAAAAACTGCAAAAAGCCGGTGTATCTGGCACCAATTTGTCTGGCGGAATACGTTATCGTTTCTAAAGCAGAAGTTAATTTTAACTTAAATAAAAAAGGCAGCACAAAGTGCTGCTTTTTTATTTAAATTTATATATTTTTTTTAATTCTCAAAAATCATTATCACATCAAAGAAGATTTTGACTTATAATATTTCTTTTGCATATTGAATAAAAAACTAAATACCATAACATTCTCTCATCAAAATACCCCATGCATAAAATTTTATGTCTTATATTATCACCACACCTCAAGCGATGATGTTTTTACAGCACAACAGAATAAGCATTCATGCCGATTTAAAAAAAGGCAGCCCCTTCTTCGCTGTGGACGCTCCATTTATTTTAGATGATATACATTTAATATACCTGCTATAAAGACTAGTATCTGGTATAAATTCTTAAAGGCAAGTTTTTCCTCTAAAATCTCAATGCTACAGCAGCTCCATTATAAGACAAGATATTGATTTATAAAGACAATTAATTTTTTTCCATGTTAAATGAGAATCCAGAATATCGTCAGATTCTTTCATTTTAGACCTGTTCCATGTTGAATCAACAAAAACCATATCTCTTACAAGTGACAAGGGGGAAGAGCCATAGGGATAAAAAACTATTAAGAAAGGATTAAAAATGCCTCTAATGAACTATCTCAAGTGCCAAGGGGCTGTAGCAACATTGGGATCAAACAAAGAATATGACAGTGTTGAAAAATATAACAATATCAACTTGCTCTTTTATTAAGCATAAAGATGGTCGCGCCCTATAGATTTTATATTATTTCCATGGGAACTTTCTTATTATACCATTCACAAGCACCGTTGCATCAAAGATGTCGTTGCGCCGCCCCACAAACACCATCACAAAATAGACTTGAGAGCTTAGATATCTCTTTAAAACAAGGTCGTGAATTAGGAATAACAAATCCATTCTATTTTGAGTATTTTGTCGTGCATGAAGGACATGCCCGCAGTAAAAAACACAATAAAAAAAGCGTGAAACAATGCGGAATCTTCATTATTTAACAGATAGTGCTTTAGATACTTTTGAAAGACATAAAGCTAAATTAAAGAACGGCGGAACAGAGGGAAGCTGATTTCTACCTCTTTATTCTTTCCCAATGAGATTGCCTCCCCATTTCAAATATTACGCCAACAAAGATATACGCACTATATCCACTCAGATCTGGATGCTCTCTCCAATCTGGTATACAAAAACTAAAAACAGCAGAAGAGAATATTAAACCGCTTTAATTTTTGTCTCAAACATATAGATTTAAGCAACTAACCGCTTCATATCACCACACTTCAAAGGACAATACTTCATGAAGCTTATAGGCAATATTCATCACATACTCTTCATCATTCATGCTTTTTGCTGACTTGGTGGTTATAGCAGAGTGAACGCACCCGATCCCATCACGAACTCGGCCGTGAAACGCTCCAGCGCTGATAATATTTTACCTTAAGGCAAGGGAGAGTAAGTCGCCGCCAGATCTGCTAAATGCATGCAAAAGACCAATGTATAAACCTTACATTACCACAGCCCCAAGG
>NZ_JBHIOI010000028.1:18593-21162 GCF_042195415.1 Bartonella sp. CE47NXGY
AGAGTAAGTCGCCGCCAGATCTGCTAAATGCATGCAAAAGACCAATGTATAAACCTTACATTACCACAGCCCCAAGGAAGCTGTTTTTAAGGCATCACAGGCTGGTCTAAATATTCTCTTGATCGCCTCTCCCCCTAAACTAAAAAATGAAGCTCCCTATTAACTCAGTCTGCAAACAATTCTCTGTAAATAATCCGCCTTCTCTGAATTCTCTTCTAGCCAGCTTCTCACCGCATGCGGTTCACATCACGACACCTTAAAAGACATTGTTTTAAGAACAGCGTTTTACAGTACATCAGGATAATAATTTAAATACCAAAATGCACTTAAAACACGTCTACTCACTAAACGCACTATTTATCCAAATCAACTGCCCTACCTAATCATTGTCATGACTTAGAACAGCCCGTATTGAGCAGATTTGATCATTCCTCTATTTCTTTTGCACGTCCAGATAGTTGTATAGCTCTAGAAAGATCATTAACTGCATTTAAATGTGTTTGAAGTAATTCACTATTACGCTGTAATTTTTCTTGTAAATCAGACAACAAACTTTCAACCTCATGCTCAATATCTTGATTCATATAGCGCTTCACATCACTCATGGATTTATTAAGATCACGCAAACCACGTATTTTACGCAAATTTATTTCTTCGTAATCTGGAACACCACTGCTCTCTAGCATATTGCTTTCATAATCAACAACTTGAGCTAATCCTTTAACAGCAGCAACAAATTTTGTCATCGCCCAATCACGATCAATAAGGTTGTTATCAAGAACTTTTGCTTTTGCCGCAAAACTATCATCACCATATTGCACTACAGACATTTTTACTTCCCCTTCAACACTATTGTTCAATCTTACTTTCAAATGAGGGAGACTAAACAGGTTCTCTTCAATGCTGATACACTCAACCAAGCTCGTGGTGCAAACATTGCTCAAACAACAGCACGACAATCCTTCAAAGCGTATACCACTTCAACTTTCAACGCGTTCTCTCAAATATTTTTCTTGCTTTGCTCCAAAACCATCATTGCGGCTATACTAGTCCATAAAAACGCTATAGACTTAAACCTTCCAGCAATATCGAAACTTCCATATTTGCTCTGTCTATTTCGCCTTGCCGATTTTATCTTTGCCGATTTTATCACGAGCTCATCTTCAACAGAAAATAACAATGCTTTCACGAGAACTTCAGCCACAAAAAATATCTGCCGACAAAAAACCGCAGTCTATCTTGCAGCATATAAAGACGTAAGCCCATTAAAAATTTCAGCATTTTACTGATAGAAGCACTTTACCCTCCATAACCTTATGGCTCTCTCTGCACTTAAACTTGTATACCTTCCAGCGCCCCATAAGATGGCGCCCAACAAGATCAGTTTGCACCCATTCAAAAGGACACCCCCTCTCCCATGCTCTTTCTGCACACATGCAGTATTTCGCATAAAACACAAAAAGAATGTTCTTTTGAACAGATCAGCCATACAGCAATATAAAAAAAGACATCTTCAAATAGCTAAACAGCCATCAATCTTCCTTTTTTAAATTATCATTCGCTTTTCTTTGCAATGAACGACTATATAAGATTTTTTGAACCTTTTCAAGAGTTTCTTAGCCAATCAGTTCGATACGTCTTCAACCGCATATTTACGCGCTTGTTTTAAAGAAATATCTCTTAAGTGCACCCAAGCCTATTTCGCACCGCGGCCCATCAATGGTATAATGATAAATCTTCCATGACATGTATAAAATCCATTGAGCACTTTCCATCTTTACGCTTAATAAAAGAAGCAAGCCAGCACCATCACATATTTTTCTAACCCCTTATGTTCTGATACCCTTGGCACTTGAGACGGTTCATAAAGCATGGCCTTTCTTGTACAATTTCTCTGCGCATGGGAGCTCCCTGCTTGTAACTGCAAAAGACGTTGTTTTGGTTAATTCACCACGAAACAGATTTGGAATGAAAAAATTTCCAGTATTAAGGAATCTAATTCAAGTTGAATAACGATAGATTATCATCTATAAATCAAAATATTATCCAATGCATAATGCTTAACGCTCCCCCCATTGATATTTTCAGAATTTTCACAGCATCTTCTTACAGATTATTTCATTCCATAACACAGTTTGCTCTTAATATCGCGACTTTACATGTGCTACTGGTATAAAAACAGAGAAACAATCATTTTATAATCAAGGTACAATTTTTGTTTACGATCTTTCTCTCGTTTTCAACCTTTTAAATGCAGCTCTTCTCTTTCATAATCATCACATTTCAAATCTATTCCATGTTGAATAAATTAAAATCACTTGCTTGCACATCACAAACAACGCCCTGATGTGTTGATAAAATACGCTGAAAGAAAAAGACTTCTTATGAACCTTAGCAAATGCCAAGAACTATAATAAACATTGGAAGCAAGCGTACGATGATTGTGACTTGCTCTTTCATAAGTATAAAGATGATAGCATTTTATAGATTTTTATATTATTCAAAGTTTATATTATTTCATGAGAGCTTTACTGTTATACTATTCACATTTACCGTTATACCATTTACG